>WTHV01000103.1:11844-28449 GCA_011525265.1 Alphaproteobacteria bacterium
GAGCAGCTTGGCACCTATCAGCTAGAGCTGATAAAGGCCTATAGCGCGTCTATGCTTGATGACCCGGTAAAATTATCTGCCTTAACCTGTGTGTGTGCCTTGCTTGAACAAGCTTTGCCAGAAAGAGAGCCGCAAGAGGTGATCTATAACGCCACCTCAGCGCTTTTTGATGTGTTTCATTTATCAGATGATTGTGAGCAATGGTTGCCGATATATCTGAAATGGGAGCTTGGTATGTTAGAGGCGCTTGGGTTTGGGCTTGATTTATCCCGCTGTGCTGTGAGCGGTGAGAGTGGCCAGCTTGATTATGTCAGCCCACGCACCGGCCATGGGGTACAAGCCGCCCATGCCGGCCCTTATAAGGAGCGGTTATTGGCCTTGCCTGCTTGCCTTGGTGGCGGGCGATTATTGGATAATGAGTTAGAGGCAGGGCTTCAGCTTACAGGGCATTTTTTGCAAAAACATATTTATGCGCTCATCCATAAAGACCTGCCACAGGCGCGCATAAGGCTAGCTTATTTAGTGACAAGCCGTTATAACAGCTAGGAGTTGATTTAGTGGCGTTTCAATAAAGGATAAGCAAGATGGCGCAAGACGATATAATCGAGCCTGATCAGCAGATTATTAAAGCAGATTTCTCTTCTGCCTTGTCAGAACGCTACTTGGCCTATGCCCTTTCCACTATTACCTCGCGCTCATTGCCTGATGTGCGTGATGGCCTAAAGCCCGTTCACAGACGTCTCTTATTTGCCATGCGACAACTAAAGCTTGACCCTGACCAAGGGTTTAAGAAATCAGCGCGCGTGGTGGGTGATGTGATGGGTAAATTCCACCCTCATGGTGATGCGGCTATTTATGATGCGATGGTGCGTTTGGCCCAAGAATTTGCCATGCGCTATATGCTTGTCGATGGGCAAGGTAATTTTGGTAATATTGACGGCGATAATGCGGCCGCTATGCGTTATACAGAAGCGCGAATGACAGAAGTCTCACGCCTTTTGCTTGATGGGATTGATGAGGATGCGATTGATTTTCGCCCGACCTATGATGGCGAGAGTGAAGAGCCTGTTTTATTGCCAGCTGGTTTCCCTAATCTTTTGGCAAATGGTGCGCAAGGCATTGCGGTTGGTATGGCAACATCCATTCCGCCGCATAATGTCCTAGAATTGGCCGATGCCTCTTTGCATCTTATCAAACATCCCAATGCCTCAATTGAAACGCTTGTTGGCTTTGTGCAAGGCCCTGATTTCCCAACAGGTGGCCTGCTTGTTGAAGAGGCCGACTCAATCCTTGAGACCTATCGGACGGGCAAGGGGGGGTTCCGTTTGCGCTCACGCTATGAGGTTGAGCGTGAAAAGGGCGGTGCTTATCAGATTATCGTCACTGAAATTCCGTATCAGGTGCAGAAATCGCGTCTCATTGAAAAAATGGCAGATATGTTGAACAACAAAAAGCTGCCATTTCTTGCGGATATTAGAGATGAGTCAGCCGAAGATATTCGCATTGTGCTTGAGCCAAAATCACGCCGTGTTGATGCTGAGGCCATCATGGAAAGCCTGTTTAAGCTAACAGATTTAGAGGTGCGTGTGCCGATGAATCTCAATGTGCTTGATAAAGATGGTAAGCCTGGCGTGCTGAACCTTCGTGAGGCGCTAAATGCTTGGCTTGCACACCGCCGCGAAGTTTTGCAAAGACGCTCTCAATACCGTCTTGATAAGATTGAACGCCGCCTTGAAATGCTTGAAGGCTATATCATTGTCTTTTTGAATTTGGATGAGGTTATTCGCATTATCCGTGAAGATGACCATCCAAAACAAGCCTTGATGGCACGCTTTGATCTGACAGAAAATCAGGCAAATGGCATTTTGGATATGCGGTTGCGCTCTTTGCGCAGACTTGAAGAAATGGAATTACGCCGCGAACGTGACGCCCTTATTGAAGAGCAAGATTCCTTGCGCGAGATGATGGATTCTGAAGATTTGCAATGGAAGAATGTCAGCATTGAAATCAAAGAAATGCGCGCGGTATTTGCGAAAAGTGATAAACGCCTAACCTCTTTGGCCTCTGCCCCTGAAATCGACTATGATCCGACTGAGATTCTAACAGAAAAAGAGCCTATTACGGTTATCTGTTCAATGAATGGGTGGGTGCGTGCGATGAAAGGTCATGTGGATTTGGAACAAGAGTTCAAATTCAAAGATGGCGATGAAAAAGCCTTTGCGTTTCATGCAGAGACCACTGATAAAATCCTCGCTTTTGCAGATAATGGCCGCTTTTTCACCATTGCAGGCGATAAACTGCCAAAGGGTAGGGGCTTTGGTGAGCCGTTAAATCTGATGATTGACCTGCCAGCAGATGCGAGCGTCATATCTCTATTTAAAGCGACATCAGATAAATTACTTGTCGCCGCATCATCAGGTCATGGTTTTGTGGTTGAGGTTGAACAAGCCTATGCCCAGACAAAGAATGGTAAGCAGGTCTTGAATGTCTCTGGTGACGTGAAAGCGGCCGCTTGTTGTCCTGTGACAGGGGATATGGTGGCTGTTGTCGGTGTAAACCGCAAATTGCTTGTCTTCAATTTGGATGAGGTGCCAGTTTTAGGTCGTGGCCGAGGCGTTATTTTGCAACGCTATAAGGATGGCGGTCTTGCTGATATTAAGGTGTTTAATGGTGCAGATGGCCTATCATGGCAATTAAGTGGTGGGCGCAATCGCACAGAAAGCGATTTGACACCTTGGATTGCCAAACGCGGTGCGGCAGGCAAATTGCCACCAACAGGCTTTCCAAGACCGGCAAAATTTACATAAAAGACCTAGAGGCAATAGGGCGCTTATAATTCAGCGCTGATTGATAAAGACTGCCATTCCCCATTATGGAACACCTCAGACGGGCTAAAACGCGCCTTATAAGCCATTTTGCGGCTTTGGGCGATGTAAAAACCGAGATACAGATAGTCTTTGCCAAGCTCCTTGCACAAAGCGATCATATCCAAAATCATAAAGGTGCCAAGTGAGCGTCCTGATGAAAGCGGGTCAAAAAAGCTGTAAACCGCGCTTAAGCCATCTGCTTGCACATCAACCATAATGCAAGCCGTCAACTCACCTGTGACATCCCGATATTCAACCAAAAAGGTCTCAATAGGGCTGTTATGGATCATATTTGTGAATTCTTGATAGGACATGGCCGCCATTTGTCCATCTTCATGGCGGTTCATCAAATATTCCTGAAATAATATATAATGTTCCTGTGTTACGGGCTTTGTTGAGACATGACGGGTTAAGTCCTGATTGCTTTTATAAATACGCAACAGGTTGCGGCCTGATTGATGGTTTTTGCAGTCAATACGGATGGGCATACAGGCTTGGCATTTTTGACAGACAGGCTTGTAGGCCCAATTCTCAACACGTCGAAAGCCTGCCAAAGCAAGCTTATCATGTGTTTCAGGGCTTTCAGTCAGGTCAAGCGCAAGGCGTTGTTCGACATTGCCTTCGATATAGGCGCAAGCGTTCGCACGCGTCATACGCATCCGTAACGGCTTTTGGTCAAAAAGTGGTTTACGCTGTTCCATATATTATTTGTGCCTTCGAAGCGTGCGCAAGGCAAGGGCTGAAAATTATTCTTTCACCATCTGAGAAGCGATAAATGGCGCAAAATAGGTCAAGATGCCATCTGCCCCTGCTCTTTTAAAGGATAACAGGCTCTCCATAATCGCCTCTTCACTCACTAGACCTGCATCAATGGCATTGCGTAACATCGCATATTCGCCAGACACTTGATAAGCAAAACTTGGCACACCAAAAGCAGCTTTGGCGGCTTGCAAAACATCAAGATAGGGCATGCCAGGCTTGACCATAATCATATCTGCCCCTTCAGAGATATCGAGCGCGATTTCGGCAAGCGCTTCATCCTTATTAGCGGGATTCATCTGATAGGTCTTTTTGCCATCACCGCCTAATTTCTTTCCCGCCCCCACAGCGTCACGGAAAGGTCCATAATAGGCTGAGGCATATTTGGCGGCATAAGATAAAATCATGACATCCTCATAGCCTTCAGCATCAAGTGCTGCTCTTATCGCGCCAATGCGGCCATCCATCATATCTGATGGGGCGATAATGTCACAGCCGGCCTTTGCTTGAACAAGGGCTTGGCGACATAACACTGCCACCGTCTCATCATTGAGGATTTTATGTCCCTCAAGCAGCCCATCATGCCCATGATCCGTAAAAGGGTCTAATGCCACATCACAAATGACGCCAAGCTCAGGGCAGGCGGCTTTGACAGCACGTACCGCACGGCACACAAGGTTATTCTCATCTGTGGCAAGCGTGCCAGCGCTATCTTTGAGTGCGGCATCAATTTTGGGAAATATAGCAATGGCAGAAATACCAAGCCTAACAGCCTCTTGTGCTTGCAAGATAAGCTTATCAATCGAATAACGGTTAACCCCAGCCATAGAAGCAATCGGCTCTATGATGGCCTCGCCCTCAATGACAAATAATGGCCAAATAAGATCTGATTGATGCAAGCGATGCTCTTGAACCATCTCTCTGATAAAAGATGATTGGCGCAAACGGCGCAATCGGGTCGTTGGAAAAGAGCGGTTCATCTTCTTACAGCATCCTTATGGCGATAAATCATTATGGGGGTAAAATAATGCCTTTTGTTTCATTCGTCTATGCTAGTATCATATAAGTCACATTATCGCCCTTATAATAGGCTTATTTACTGACGAGAGAGCAGACCATGATAAGCCCTCTGCTATGGAGCCCAATAGCATGACACATCTCATCCTATCACAAGACGGCCATGCTGGTGTTATGACGCTAAACAGGCCAGAAGCGCTCAATGCTTTGAGCATTGAGATGGTGCAAAAGATGTCTGAGGCACTTGATAAATGGCGTGATGATGAGGCGATTAAGCTTGTGATTATACGCTCATCATCTGAGCGCGCCTTTTGTGCCGGTGGTGATGTCAGAGAAGCTGTTTCGCTTATCAAAGAGGTATCTGATGATGGAGCGCGTGCTTATTTCACAGCTGAATATGGATTTGATAGGCGTCTTGCAACCTTCCCCAAGCCTGTGGTCGCTTTGGTAGATGGTGTGGTGATGGGCGGCGGTTTTGGCGTCGCGCGCCTCGCTGATTTTATGGTCATCTCATCACAAATTAAAATGGCGATGCCTGAGACAGCTATTGGACTGTTTCCTGATGTGGGGGCATCTTATTTCTTGCGCCGAGCGCCTTTTGCGGTGGCGCTTATGATGGGGATGACTGGTACGATAGTAGGCGCAGGTGATGCGTGCGCATGGCATTTGGCTGATATGCATTGCAACGCAGACCATTTTGATGCATTGGCACGCGCCTTATCACAGGCAGAGACAGATGAACAGGTGCGCACTACCCTTTCAGCCTATGAAAGCGCGCCGCCACCTGCTGAGATGGCGCACAAATTAGGCCTGATTGAAGATATTTTTAACCAAGATAGCTTGCAAAATATCTGTGATGCAGCGCGTCGTGCACAAGACGATAGCCATGGAGCGAATTGGGCAGCAGCGTTAGAGGAGCGGTGTCCGTCTTCTATTGGTGCCTTTTGGTATATGATGCGCCATCTTGATGTGCCGCAAACAGCAGCGCAAGCCATTGAGCGTGATTTTTTCCTTGCCTGTAAGATGACCGCACGGCCTGACTTTGTGGAAGGGGTACGCGCGGTATTGTTGGATAAGGATAATCAGCCGCACTGGTCACCGCGCGCTATTTCAGAGATCACAGATGAGGGGCTTGCTGATCTATTTGATTTTGCCGGCATCACCCCCTTGCCAGAGTAAGGTTTCAAGCCTAAAACCATAGGCATTGTTTCACCATAGTGGCAGAGGCCACACGTTATCATAGTGAGTAAGAGATAAAAAATGCGTCTTAGCCAATATTTCATGCCAGTTCTGAAAGAAAACCCGAAAGAGGCACAGATTGTCTCTCATCGTCTAATGTTACGTGCGGGCATGATTCAGCAATCAAGTGCCGGCATTTATTCATGGTTGCCTCTTGGATTGAAAGTGCTTGAGAAGATTGAGCAAATCGTGCGTGAAGAACAAAATGCTTCTGGCGCGTTGGAAATCAAAATGCCAACAATCCAGCCTGCTGAGTTATGGCAAGAATCAGGACGCTATGATGATTACGGGCTTGAAATGCTGCGTATCACTGACCGCCATGAGCGCGATATGCTCTATGGGCCAACCAATGAAGAACAAGTTTCTGATATTGCACGAACACATATTCGCTCTTACAAGTCTCTGCCTGTCAATCTCTATCATATTCAGTGGAAATTCCGTGATGAGGTGCGCCCTCGTTTTGGTGTGATGCGTGGGCGTGAATTTTTGATGAAAGATGCCTACAGCTTTGATATCAGCCGCGATGATGCCAAAATCGCTTATAATAAGATGTTTGTCTCTTACTTGAAGACTTTTGCACGCATGGGGCTGACAGCTATTCCAATGGAAGCTGATACAGGCCCGATTGGCGGTGATATGTCGCATGAATTTATCATCCTTGCCGAAACAGGGGAATCAGGCGTGTTTTTTGATAAAAAATGGCTCGATACTGATATGGTTGCGGATATTTCCTATCAAGATGATCTTCAGCCTGTTGTGGATAAATTCACATCTATCTATGCCAAGACTGATGAGAAGCATGAGGCAGATAGCTGTGATGTGCCGCCAAGTGATTTGCTTGAAAAACGCGGAATTGAAGTAGGCCATATCTTCTATTTTGGTACAAAATATTCAGAACCAATGGGCGCAACTGTCCAAGGCAAGGATGGCAAGCCGCAACCATTACATATGGGCTCTTATGGTATTGGTGTATCACGCCTTGTGGGTGGTATTATTGAAGCATCGCATGATGATAAGGGCATTATTTGGCCCGAGGAAGTGGCACCTTTCACCCTTGCGATTGTCAATTTAAAGCCAGGTCATGAGGAAGCTGATAAGGTTTCTGAGGCTTTGTATCAGGAGGCCTTGTCACATGGCTATGATGTACTTCTCGATGATAGTGCAGATTCGCCGGGGGCAAAGATGGCAACAATGGATTTAATTGGTGTGCCATGGCAGGTAATTTTGGGTCCTCGCTCACTCGATAAAGGTGAGGTTGAGGTAAAATGTCGAAAAACTGGCGAGAGTGTCCTAATGTCGCCAGATTCTGTTGCTAGTTATTTACAAGCTCAGAAATAGCCTTACCAAATTATTAGGCATGATGACTGGTATGACGAAGGGATAAGGTCACCACTATGTTGTTTAGACCGTTAGAGACAATGATGGCTATGCGCTATATCAGAGCCCGCCGTGCTGAAGGGTTTATTTCAGTGATTGCGTGGTTTTCTCTAACAGGGATCACGCTTGGTGTGGCAACTTTGATCATTGTCATGTCTGTTATGAATGGCTTTAGAGCAGAGCTTGTTGGGCGTATCCTTGGCCTTAATGGGCATTTCGCGGTTTATTCTGAGACAAATGAGGGGGTTGCTAGCTTTGATGCGCTCTCAGTGAAATTATCAGAAGTACCAACCATTATCGCTGTGACACCGCAGGTTGAAGGCCAGACTATGGTCACTCATGAGGGGCGCAATCAGGGCGCTGTTGTGCGCGGTGTCAGATGGTCAGATTTGGCCGCCCGCAAGCCGCTATGGGAATCTTTGAGTGATGATGGTGTGCGCCGCTTCAGAGAAGAGGGCGGTGTGCTGATTGGCAAAACCATGGCGTTTCGCCTTGGCGTCAAGGTAGGTGATACGCTGACCTTGCTATCATCCAAAGGCAGGACAACGGCTTTTGGCTCTGTGCCATTGCGCCAAAAGTTTAAAATTGCCGGATTATTTGATGTTGGCATGCATGAATATGATGCAAACTTCTTATTCATGAATTTGTCCTCAGCCCAAAGTTTCTATGGTCTTGACGATAAGGTGACAGGGCTTGAGGTCTATTCATCAGACCCGCACGCTGTACAACAAATGCGTGAGGCGCTGATGGCACAATTGCCAAATGGTCATAGGCTCTATGATTGGCAGGGGCGTAATTCTTCTTTCTTGAATGCCTTGGCAGTTGAGCGCAATGTGATGTTTTTGATTTTAACGCTTATCATCTTGGTAGCCGCGTTTAATATTATCTCATCTATGATTATGCTTGTGCGCTCAAAAAATGCTGATATCGCTGTATTGCGTGCCATGGGAGCAAGCCGTGCGGCGATTATGCGTATTTTTTTCATGACAGGTGCGTCTATCGGGTTTATTGGCACCTTGATGGGTACCATTTTGGGCGTGGTATTTTGTTGGCAGATAGATGCCATTAAAGAATTTATAGAAGGCCTATCAGGGGCTGAGCTATTTTCTGCTGAGATTTATTATCTTTCTCGCTTGCCAGCTCAAATTGAAGCCCAAGAGGTGGTCGTGGTTATTGCGATGGCACTTGGCCTATCATTTTTGGCCTCTATTTATCCTGCGTGGCGGGCAAGCCGTATCGCACCTGCTGAGGTATTGCGCTATGAGTGATTTTGCTTTGGAATTGCGCGATGTATCGCAACATTTCTCTCAAGGTGAGACAAAGGTATCTATCTTAAAAGGTGCGAATTTGGCCTTAGAAAAAGGCAAGATGACAGCACTCATTGGCCCATCAGGTGCCGGCAAGACAACCTTGTTGAATATCGCGGGCCTGCTAGAAGATGCCGCCTCTGGTGAAGTGTTAATTAATGGGGCAGATATAAGCCGCATCAAGGCGCGCAAAAAAGCGGCTTTTCGGCGCAAGCATATTGGGTTTGTGTTCCAAACACACCGCCTTTTGCCAGAATTTTCAGCTGTGGAAAATATCGCTATCCCGCAAATGCTCAATGGTCTGAATAAATATGAAGCGCAAGCACGCGCGATACAGCTTTTGGGCATGATTGGGCTAGAAGCGCGTGCCAAACACAGGCCAGGACAATTATCAGGGGGCGAGCAGCAACGTGTGGCTATCGCGCGTGCTGTGGCGAATGCCCCATCTGTCCTTTTGGCAGATGAGCCAACAGGCAACCTTGACCCTGAAACAGGGCAATCTGTGTTTCAGACCCTGCGCCAAATTATCAAAGGCACAGGCTCATCAGCGCTGATTGTGACGCATAATATCGCGCTCGCTCAATCAATGGATAAGGCCTATATGCTTGAAAAAGGGCAGGTGAGAGAGGCGCACTTCTGATGCCAAATGAAATGTCACCACCTCCGCGTTTTGTCCATCTTCGTACACATTCTGCCTTTTCTTTATCGCAGAGCACTTTGCGCATTGATAGCTTATGCGATTTGGCATCAAGCGATAAGCAAGTGGCGCTTGCTATCACTGATAGCTTCAATATGTTTGGTGCATTGGAATTCTCTAAAAAGATGGCTGGCAAGGGTATTCAGCCTCTCATTGGCGCTGTTGTGCGCCTTCAAGACAGCCATGGACATGGAGAAATTGTCTTACTTGCACAAAATGAGCAGGGGTATATTAACCTATCCTATCTGATCTCTGAGGCTTTGATGGAGGCTGAAGGCGGCAATGATGCGGCAATCGCGTTTGAGGCGTTGTGCGCTCGCCATGAGGGGCTTATCGCGTTAACAGGCGGGGCGCATGAAGGCTATATTGGTGCGCCATGTGCCCAAAATCAGGTGAAACTTGCTTCTGAGCGGTTGCAGAATTTGCAAAATCTGATGCCAGATAGGCTCTATATTGAGCTGCAACGCCATGGCCATGCAGAAGAAAAAATAGCAGAGCCGGCCTTGTTACATCTAGCAGATGAGACAGGCCTGCCATTGGTTGCGACCAATGATAATCATTTTGAAGATGCCGCCATGCAGACACCGCAAAATGTGCTGACTTGTATTGCCGCATCACTTCGTATCTCACAGCTTGAACGCCCTGTTCATAACCAAGAATATCGCTTTAAGGCACAAGATGAGATGCTAACCATCTTTGCGGATATTCCAGAGGCGGTGCAAAATACACTGACCATTGCCAAAAGATGCGCCTTTATGGTGCAAACGAGAAACCCTATCCTGCCAGCCTTTGAAGCAGGTGAGGGGCGTACAACAGAAGAAGAGCTTGCCTATCAGGCAAAAGCAGGGCTTGCCGAGCGCTTGATTGAATTACAACGCTCAGATTATGGCAAAACCCTCGATAAGGATGCTGAGCAAGCCTATCATGACCGGTTAGCGTTTGAATTATCAATCATCAATGAAATGGGCTTTCCGGGCTATTTCCTGATCGTGGCTGACTTTATCAAATGGGCGAAAGAAAAAGATATTCCTGTCGGGCCGGGGCGTGGGTCTGGCGCAGGCTCTCTTGTGGCCTATGCGCTTGATATCACCAACCTTGATCCGCTTCGGTGGGGATTGCTGTTCGAGCGTTTCTTGAATCCAGAACGTGTCTCTATGCCTGATTTTGATATTGATTTCTGTCAAGATAGGCGTGAAGAGGTCAAGCTGTATGTGCAGGAAAAATATGGGCATGACCGTGTTGCCCAAATCATCACATTCGGGTCTCTGCAAGCGCGCGCCGCCTTGCGTGATGTGGGGCGCGTTCTTGAGATGCCCTATGGTCAGGTCGACCGAATTGCTAAGCTAATCCCAAGCAATCCTGCCAATCCTGTGACAATTGCCCAAGCGCTAGAAAGTGAACCTGAATTACGCGCGCTAAAACGTGATGATGCACAAGTGCGCAATTTGATTGATACAGCCATGAAGCTTGAAGGGCTGTATCGCCACGCTTCTACCCATGCCGCGGGTTTGGTGATATCAGATAGGCCCTTGCCAGAGTTGGTGCCAACCTATCGTGACCCACGCTCTGATATGCCAGCGACGCAATTTAATATGAAATATGTCGAGATGGCAGGGCTGGTGAAGTTTGACTTCCTTGGCCTGAAGACTTTAACGGTTATTCAGCGCACTGTGCAAATGATGGCGCAACGCGGTATTGAAGTGAATATTGATGATATTCCCCTTGATGATGCCAAGACGTATCAGATGCTAACAGACGGGGACACGGTTGGTGTTTTCCAGTTGGAATCAAGCGGTATGCGCGATGTTTTGCGTGGTCTGAAGCCAGATAGATTTGAAGATATTATCGCGGTTGTGGCCTTGTATCGCCCGGGGCCAATGGAAAATATTCCGACCTATATTGCGCGTAAACATGGCCGCGAAGAGGTGGCCTATATGCATCCCAAGCTTGAGCCAATTCTGGCAGAGACTTATGGGATTATGATCTATCAAGAACAAGTGCAACAAGCGGCACGTGATTTGGCAGGCTATACGCTTGGTGGCGCGGATATTTTGCGCCGTGCTATGGGTAAGAAAATCAAAGAAGAAATGGACGCCCAACGGCAAAAATTTACTGTTGGTGCAGGCGAATCTAATAGCATTTCTGAACAATTAGCAGGTGATATTTTTGACCAAATTGCCGCCTTTGCCGGTTATGGTTTCAACAAATCGCACGCCGCTGCTTACGCGCTTGTGACCTATCAGACTGCTTGGTTAAAGGCCAATTATCCCGTGGAATTCTTTGCCGCCTCAATGGCGTTGGATTCTCATAATACCGATAAATTAAGTGTTTTTCGTCAGGATTGCTTGCATAAATCTATCGCTATTAAAGGTGTTGACATTAATGCCTCAGAGCCAAGTTTTGCCGTCGAGGGGGCAGGTGATGATTTATCTATTCGCTATGCTCTTGGTGCTGTGCGAAATGTTGGGGCAGAAGCGATGGCAAGCTTATGTCGTGAGCGTGCCGATAACGGGCCTTATAAAAGCTTAGATGATTTCATCAAAAGACTGCCAAAAGAGGGCGGTAATAAGCGTCAATTAGAGAATCTTATCAAAGCAGGTGGCTTCGACTGTATTCATAAGAACAGGCGCCAACTATATGATAATGTTGACCAAATATTAAATCAGGCTAATTTTTATCGCCGTGAGGCAGAATCCTCTCAGGTCAATTTATTTGGCGGCGGTGATCAAGATACCTTGGATCAAATCAAGCTAGCACCTGTTCAGGATTGGAGCACAAATGACAGGTTGCAATTTGAGTTTGAAGCCCTTGGTTTATATCTTTCAGCCCACCCGCTTGATAGCTATTCAAAGCAGCTAGAGCGGCTGAAAATTGTCTCATCCTCACAGCTTGAAGATGTGCTTGCCAGAAAAGGGGCGCATCGTGTGAAATTAGGCGGTCAGCTCACCTCTGTGCAAGAGCGTGTATCAGCCAAAGGGAATCGTTTTGCCTTTTTGCAATTAACAGATAAGGCAGGCGTTTTTGAGATTACAGCTTTTAGCGAGTTTCTAAGCCTTCATCGTGAAATTTTAACGCCTGATACAGCGCTCTTAATTCAGGCTGATGCGCGCATTGAAAATGGTCAAGTGCGCCTTTTGGGGGTGCGGGCAGAGCGTTTGGATGATGCGATTGCCGCTAATCATGCGGGTATTGGCATTCACCTTAGCACGGCTGACCCCATAGGCGAGGTCAAAGAGATTTTACGCGCAGATGGGGGCGGCAGAGCGCCGGTTAAATTCTATATTGCGGTTGGCCATGAGCAGGTTGAAGTGACATTGAAAGAAAAGTTCAAATTAAGTGGTGATACACGCTTAGCGTTTCTTTCAGTGCCAGGGATTGATAAAATCACCGAAATATAACCTATTTTGTCTCTTTTTGCTTGTATCTCTTGTGATTTTACGGTAATCATCGCGGCAATTCACACATGAGGGTGGTGGTTTTCTGGCAGATAAATCAGGAAATGGCCTTCCGGTGAAAATGGCATGTAGCGATTTTTTACTTCCCTCATGGAGGTTTAACCGGATAACGGAGATTTTATTATGGCAGCACCAGCCTTTTCAATGCGCCAATTGCTAGAAGCAGGCGTTCATTTCGGACATAGCACACGTCGTTGGAACCCACGCATGAAGCCGTTCATTTTCGGCGAGCGTAATGGCGTTCACATTCTTGACCTACAACAAACAGTTCCAATGCTAGCAAGAGCGCTAGAAGCATTGCAACAGACAACAGCCAAAGGCGGCCGTATCTTGTTTGTTGGCACAAAGCGTGCAGCAGCAGAGCAAATTGCTGAGACAGCAAAAGCATCTGGTCAGTATTTCGTAAACCACCGTTGGTTGGGCGGTATGTTGACAAACTGGTCAACAGTATCTCGTTCAATCCGCCGTTTGCGCGAGCTTGAAGAATTGCTTGATGGCGATCAAATTCACCAGATGACCAAAAAAGAAGGCCTTCAGCGCACAAGAGAGCGTGATAAGCTTGAAATGACTTTGGGTGGCATCAAAGATATGGGCGGCTTGCCTGATATGCTTTTCATTCTGGATACCAACAAAGAAGCGATTGCTGTTCAAGAAGCAAATCGTTTGGGTATTCCTGTGATTGCGGTTATCGATTCAAACGCAAATCCTGCCGGTGTTGATTACCCAATCCCAGGCAATGATGATGCGATGCGCGCGATTGCCCTTTACTGTGAGCTAGCGCAGAACGCTATTATGTCAGGTCTTCAGCAAGAATATATCGCTTCAGGCGGCGACGCAGGCGAAGCTAGCGAAGCACCAGCAGAAGCCGCTGTTGAAGCCGCTGTTGAAGCACCAGCAGAAGCCGCTGTTGAAGCACCAGCAGAAGAAGCAAGCGCCTCTTAATTTGCCAATGATGGCACTCATGATTGTAAGCGAAGCCCGTAAGACAGCTCTGGCTTCGCTTTTTCATAAATTTCAGGCAAAGCGCCGCTGATGCGCCTGCCGTAAGCGAAACAAAAAATAGTAAGGAAAATGACAATGAGCGTGACAGCAGCACTTGTTAAAGAATTGCGCGAAAAATCAGGCGCAGGCATGATGGATTGTAAAAAAGCTCTTGGTGAGACAAATGGTGATATGGATGCCGCCATTGATTGGCTTCGCACCAAAGGTCTAGCCGCAGCCGCTAAGAAATCTGGCCGTGTTGCCGCTGAAGGTTTGGTGGCTGTTCATGTTGATGGCGCAAATGGTGCGATGATTGAATTGAATTCTGAAACTGATTTCGTATCACGTAATGATGAATTCCAATCTTTTGCCGCGACTTTGGCACAGCTTGCGCTTTCTGCTGATGATCTTGATGCGCTAAATGCGATGGACTACCCAGGTACAGGCCGCAATGTTGCTGAAGAGCTAACAAACAAGATTGCAACAATTGGCGAGAATATGACATTGCGTCGCATGACAAAAGTGTCTGTCTCTGAAGGTGCGATTGTGCCATATATGCATAACGCTGTTGCTGATGGTCTTGGCCGTATTGGTGTTCTTGTTGGTTTGCAGTCAGGTGCCTCAGCAGATGCGCTGACCGGTCTTGGCAAGCAATTGGCAATGCATATTGCCGCAACATCACCTGCAAGCTTGTCAGTAGAAGATCTGGATGCTGATTTGGTTGCCCGTGAGCGTGATGTTCTTATCGAGCAAGCCAAAGCATCAGGTAAGCCACAAGAGATTGCAGAAAAGATGGTCGAAGGCCGTATGCGCAAATATTATCAAGAAGTTGTATTGCTTGAGCAAACATTCGTTATTGATGGTGAAAGCAAAGTGGCAGACGTTATCACAAAGGCTGGTAAAGATGCCGGCTCTGATATCGCAATGACAGCTTTTGCACAATTCAATCTTGGTGCAGGTATCGAGAAAGAAGAAGCAGATTTTGCAGCAGAAGTGGCCGCCACTTTGGGCAATTAATCAGCCCTGATATATCATTTATAAAAGCCAGCCATATTATCACGATATGGCTGGTTTTTTTTATCACTAGCTATGGTCATGAAGCAATAAAATGGCTACTATAGGAATGGTCTTTTACTCATCGCTCGCAAAGGATAGATTTTCATATGTCATCTTCAACAAAAAGCGATAAGTATCTGTATAACCGCGTTCTCTTAAAAATTTCTGGCGAATCTCTTATGGGCAAGCAAGCCTATGGGATTGACACCGAGATGGTAAACCGTGTCGCGGGCGAGATTGCTGATGTGATTGCGCAAGGCATCCAAGTATGTCTTGTCATTGGCGGGGGCAATATTTTCCGCGGAGTGTCTGGCGCGGCGGCTGGTATGGAGCGCGCGACAGGTGACTATATGGGTATGCTTGCAACTGTGATGAATGCGCTTGCGATGCAAAACGCCCTTGAAAAAATAGACGTGCCAGTGCGCGTTATGTCAGCTTTGCCGATTAGTGCTGTGTGTGAGCCCTATATCAGGCGGCGTGCTATGCGCCATATGGAAAAAGGGCGCGTTGTCATTTTTGCCGCAGGGACAGGGAACCCGTTTTTCACAACAGACACAGCCGCCGCTTTGCGCGCGTCTGAGATGAATTGTAATGCGCTGTTAAAGGGGACACGCGTTGATGGGGTCTATGATAGTGACCCTGAAAAAAATCCCGATGCTAAGCGCTATGATAGTTTGAATTATATGGAAGTTCTATCACGCGATTTGAAAGTGATGGATGCGTCTGCTATCTCACTAGCACGTGAGAATTCTATTCCGATTTTGGTCTTTTCAATCACTGAATCTGGTGGTTTTGATGCTGTTTTAAAGCATGAAGGGCCTTACACAATTGTTGAAGAACAAAGCTAGATTTTTCAAAGGAGTTCACAATGTCTAACCTTGATATGGATGATGTCAAACGCCGCATGGATGCGTCTGTTGCGAATTTTGCAACCGAATTAAGTGGTTTGCGTGCCGGCCGCGCCTCAACTGCCATGCTAGAGCCTGTATCTGTTGATGCTTATGGTGCGCGTATGCCGATTAATCAGGTGGCAAATATTTCTGTGCCAGAGCCTCGTTTGCTGACTGTGTCTGTTTGGGATGCTGGCCTTGTAGCGGCAACCGAAAAGGCCATTCGTGATTCTGGCCTTGGTTTGAACCCCATGGCAGAGGGCAATGTTATTCGTGTGGCTGTGCCTGACCTTTCAGAAGACCGCCGCAAAGAGCTTGTTAAAGTAGCTGGCAAATATGGTGAGGCGGCACGGGTGGCTGTGCGCAATGTGCGTCGTGATGCGATTGAGACGGTTCGTAAAGATGAGAAAAACTCTACAATCTCTGAAGATGAACGTCACGGTTTTGAAGGCACAATTCAAAAAGCAACAGACGAGTTTATTGCAAAAATTGATGCGATGGTTGCTGAAAAAGAAAAAGACATCACACAAGTCTAGGGTACTGTCTTATGACGCTGCAACATATCGCAATTATTATGGATGGCAATCGACGTTGGGCAAAGCGGCGTCGATTTGATGTGTTGCGCGGCCATAGTACAGGTACGAATACTTTAAAAGATATTGCACGTCATGCGCATCAAACTGGCGTAAAATATCTGACGACCTTTGCTTTTTCAACAGAGAATTGGCGCCGTCCAAAGGTTGAAGTCACAGGCCTGATTGAGTTGATGAGGCGGTTCTTGATGCAAGATCTAGACACGCTTATGACAGATAATGTGAGATTGCGCATCATTGGTGATTTGTCTCCCTTTGATGCTGATTTGCAAAACTTATTTCAAGAAGCTGTGTCTCTTACTAGTCAGAATACAGGCCTTAACCTTACGATTGCTGTCAATTATGGGGGGCAGCAAGATTTCCTCCA
>WTHV01000200.1 GCA_011525265.1 Alphaproteobacteria bacterium
GATATGTGGCGCCTTGTTGAAGAGTTAAAAGACCAAGGTGTTACGATTATTTTGACCACCCATTATATCGAAGAAGCCGAAGAGGTGGCAGATAGGGTCGCGATTATCAATCATGGCGATATTCTGCTTGTCGAAGAAAAAGACGCGCTTATGTCACGGCTTGGCAAAAAAGAGCTTACGATTGAGTTACAAGAAGCGGCAAAGGCTATCCCAGACAGCCTAAGCGATTTGGCACTGACCTTATCAGATGATGGGATGAAGCTGACCTATAGCTATGATGCCAAGCAAGAGCGCACAGGCATAACGTACTTACTCTCTCAGCTGTCAGAAGCAGGATTACGTGTGAAGGATTTACAAACACATACAAGCTCATTGGAAGAGATTTTTGTCAGCCTCGTCAATGAAGACACAGAAGAATAAGGGGCGCTTCATGAATTTTTACGCTATCAAAACTATCTATCTATTTGAGATGAACCGGACATTTCGAACACTTGTTCAGTCGATTTTATCACCAGTTTTAACAACAAGCCTCTATTTCATCGTCTTTGGCTCAGCCATTGGCTCGCGCATTCAGACGATTGATGATGTGGCCTATGGCGCCTTTATTATCCCTGGCCTCATCATGCTATCTGTGCTGATGCAAGCCATCACAAACGGGTCAACAGGCATCTATTTTCCCAAATTTATTGGCACGGTTTATGAGATTTTATCAGCGCCTGTGACAACGGCTGAGATTATTTTGGGCTATGTCGGTGCGGCCGCAACCAAAGCCTTTGCGATTGGCATGATCATTCTTGCGACTGCCACTTTGTTTGTTGATTTTGAAATCGCCCATCCGATTTGGATGGTCACTTTCCTTGCGATCACCTGTATCAGCTTTGCCCTATTTGGCTTTATCATTGGCATTTTAGCGCGTAATTTTGAACAGCTAAATCTTGTGCCAATGCTGGTCATAACCCCGCTTGTCTTCCTTGGCGGCAGTTTTTATTCTATCGCGATGTTGCCACCCTTTTGGCAGACTGTGACTCTCTTTAACCCTGTGGTCTATCTTATCTCTATGTTCCGTTGGTCCTTTTTTGGCACGGCTGATGTTGATGTTGTCATAAGCGTTTCAGCGATTGTGGTTTTCATGGTGGTGAATGTTGTCATTATTCACCGGATTTTCGCAACAGGTTACCGCTTAAAGCAATAATCAGTTATTTTTCAAGCGAGTGTTTGTGATGTTTACTTCACCAGCGTTTTTATATGCGATGGTTATTTTCAGCTGGTCAACAAGCTGGATTCCCCTGACATGGCAGGCCAGCGCTGTCGTGCCAGAGGTGGGCGTTATGCATCGCTTTATAATTGCAACGCCGCTTATGGCATTGCTTGCTTATCGCGCGCGCCATGGGTTTCGGTTTAAAGCACGCACGCATCTTGCCTTTGTGGGTCTTGGCATCTGCTTATTTAGCACGAATTTTGTCCTTTTTTATTACGGCTCTCTTTATGTCGCCTCAGGTCTTTTGGCCGTGGCATTTGCAACAGCATCTTTGATTAATATTCTGCTGACCGCCTTAAAGGATCGTAACAGACCACCTGCCATTCAGCTTATCGCCTCACTCATTGGCCTCTCAGGCGTGGGATTTGTATTTTATCCAGAAATCGCCGCAAGCCCTGCTGGCACAACAGGTCTTATTTTATGCATCACAGGCACATTGTTTTTCTCAACGGGCAATGTGTTATCTCAATCATTGCAAAAAAAGGGAATTCCCGTTCTCTCATCAAGTAGTTGGGGGATGCTCTATGCAAGCATTCTCCTGTTTTGCGTTAATCTTTTGCGGGGCAATGATCTCGCCCCTGCCCTGACCCTACCTTATTTGGGCGGGCTATTATGGCTTGCGGTATTTTCATCTGTGTTGGCCTTTTCTTGCTATTTAACTTTGGTTGGCAAGATTGGCGCTGGCAAGGCAGGCTATGTGACAATCGTCTTCCCGCTATTTGCCCTGCTTATCTCAACAGCCGCAGAGGGCTATAGCTGGACCGCATCTGCGTTTATTGGCATAGGCTTTGTGATTTTAGGCAATATCCTCATGATACGCGCCAAATAGCGCATCTTTCAGTTACGTTTTACAAATGTCTTCGCGCTTTTAAAATCAAAAGCAAAGTCTGTTGCCCCATGAATTTCAAGATGGCGCAATCTGGCAAAGGCCTCTTCTATTGTCGGCATTGGCGCATCATCATCAAGCACCCACAAGGCCATAGAACGCTTCGATGTTGGCACAAACCATCTGGCACTATGACGCACAAAATAGCTGTGATCTGTCTTAAAGGTGAAGTGATATAACTCTTGCACACTGCGCCACACAGTGATGTTCAGCACCGCCTTTGGGTCTGTCATAACATCGATTGAGGTGGCATTGCCGCTCTCATCTTTGAGACGCCAGACAAAGCCCTTACTTGCCTCTGCAAGTGCGTTAATCCTGTCTAAATCATCGGTAAATTCCGACATGATCGGGTTATCAAGAGGCGCCAATGTTATGCCAAAATTCATCTGTGCTATCATCGCACCCCCTCTTAATCTCGTGCTTTGCGAGATATCACTGTTATCCTAGGCGCTGTTCATCATTCCTGACAAGCCCTATCTGTGCCTATAAGTCTAGATGAGAATCATATGCAAATGCTTTGATTCTA
>WTHV01000161.1 GCA_011525265.1 Alphaproteobacteria bacterium
TAAATTGACGCATTTTTACAAATTTACTTTCTTTTTGGACGCCATTGAGCAGCTGTTAAGCCACAAAGCGCGTTTACGAAAAATTTCATACCCCAAATAGGTGAGGGGTGAAAGTGCTTTATCATAATGTAAATCCCTTTTATGATGCCGCCATAAGGCGAATTTGCCATCATTTTATGTCAAGATAAAATAATATGTCAGAGACACAACAAACACTTATTGATCCTTTCGGACGCATCGTTGATTATGTGCGTCTTTCCGTGACAGACCGCTGTGATTTTCGCTGTGTCTATTGTATGGCAGAGGAAATGACCTTTTTGCCTAAGGCAGATTTGCTGACCCTAGAAGAATTAGAAGAAATCACGAAAACATTCATCTCGCTTGGCACAAGAAAAATTCGTCTCACAGGTGGTGAGCCTCTTGTGCGCCGAAATATCATGCAGCTTATCACAGCATTGGGTGATGAGGTGGCAAAAGGGCGTCTTGATGAGGTCACATTGACTACAAATGGCAGTCAGCTTGTGAAAATGGCTGATGCCTTATATCAGGCAGGTGTGCGACGCTTAAATATCTCGCTTGATAGCCGCAATACAGACAGTTTCAAGGCAATCACAAGATGGGGTGATCTTGATAAGGTGATGGCAGGTCTTGAGGCGGCAAAACAAGCAGGATTGAAGCTCAAAATCAATATGGTGGCGCTAAAAGGTGTTAATGATACTGAATTTGGCGATATGTTGCGGTGGTGTGGTGATGAGGGGTTTGATCTTACCATCATCGAGGTGATGCCGATGGGGGATATTGGCTCAGAGAACCGCTATGATCAATATTTGCCGTTGAGTGAGGTAAAAGCCTCTCTGCAAAAAGAGTTTACGCTTGTGCCAAGCACGCATAAAACCGCAGGGCCTGCGCGCTACTATGATGTTTCTGAAACAGGTGGCAGGCTTGGCTTTATCACGCCGTTGACGCATAATTTCTGTGAGAGCTGTAACCGCGTTCGCATGACTTGCACAGGAGAGCTTTACCTCTGCCTTGGGCAAGATGATAATGCGAATTTGGCAAAAGCCCTGCGTGAGGGCGGCGCACAGGCACTCAAAGAAGCGATTATCGAAGCGATTGGTCGCAAGCCAAAAGGCCATGATTTTGAAATATCGCGCCAAAATTCTGGTGCGGCAGTGGCACGCCATATGAATGTCACAGGTGGCTAGGCAGAGTGCTGTAAGCAAAGTCTTAGATAGGTTTTTTAAATGGTGGAACAAGACACACAAGCAACACGCTTTGTTTTTGGCTTTGCTGGCTGGTCAGGGTCTGGCAAAACCACATTGGCAGAAAAAATTATCGCAAAAGCAGTTGAAAACAACATCACAATCGCAACGCTAAAGCACGCGCATCATCATTTTGATGCCGATAGAGAAGGCAAGGATAGCTGGCGTCATCGTAAAGCCGGTGCGTCTCAAACCCTTGTGGCCAGTGATAGGCGAATGGCGTTATTTACTGAAAAGCAGACGCCGCAGACGCCTCAACTTGAAGAGCTATTGACACGCCTTGATCCGTGTTCGTGGGTGTTAGTCGAAGGGTTTAAAAAAGCGCAATTTGCCAAGCTTGAAATCTATGACCCCAAGCTTCAAGATGAGCCACTCTATAAAACTGATAATGCGATTATTGCTGTTATTGCGCAGAACCCTATTGATGATTGTCCACTGCCGTATTTTCACCGTGATGATAGTGACGGCATTTTCGCATTTCTGTGCCAAAAAGCAGAGCAAGAAAGCACAGCATCATGATGGCACCAGCAATCCGTTACGAAGAGGCACAGCGCTTGCTTGATGAGGCGATTGCCCCTTTAAATAGGCATGAGGATGTCTTATTAGCTGATGCGCTTGGGCGTTTTGCAGCTGAGGAAGTGCAAAGCCCTCTTGATTTGCCACATACAAAAAATGCGGCAGTAGATGGCTTTGCGGTCTCATCTGCGTTTCTTGCCGCCAACCCTGATTATGACTTTCCCATTATAGGTATTGCAAAGGCAGGCCACCCCCTTGGTCAAAGTGTCCCAGAGGGCAGTGCGGTTCGTATTTTCACAGGCGCTATCATGCCAGATGGTGTTGATTGCGTGATGATGCAGGAATTTTGTAACGCACAAGGTGATAAGGTGCGGTTTTCTGGTTCGATTGAAGCTGGTAAAAATTGCCGTCCTGCAGGGGAAAATCTGCATAGGGGCGAGGTTATTATGCAAAAAGGGGAGCGCATTTCCCCCGCTCATATTGGCCAAGCCGCAGCAGCAGGCTTCACCCATTTATCGGTCACAGCACAATTGCGCGTGGGCATTTTATCAACAGGGGATGAGATTGTAAGCCCGAGCGCTGATGCGCATAAGGAAAAGGGGCACATATTTGATTCAAACCGTCCCATGATTGCCGCCTTGATAAAAAAGGCAGGTCATCTGGTGATTGATGGCGGTATTATCCCTGATGATAAAGACGCCTTAAGCTCAGCCTATGGCACATTGGCGGCCAAATGTGATGTGATCATCTCCTCAGGCGGTGCATCACAAGGGGATGAAGATCATAGCCAAGCCGCTTTAAAGAAGAATGGCGCACAATCCCTCTTTTGGCGTGTTGCGATAAAGCCAGGGCGTCCGGTTGCGGCCTCTCTCATAGGG
>WTHV01000250.1 GCA_011525265.1 Alphaproteobacteria bacterium
ACCCCAAGAAGTCTTACAATATCAGTCATGTTTTTGCCGTAATTTGCCTGTTGTTTCTTACGGTAAAATAAAAGCACATATGCGGCCGAACCACCAGATGATTGCACAAAAAAAAGCGAAGAGGTTGCTTTGGGAGAACACGTCATCCTCGGCCTAAACTACACATGAGATGCCATGACACCATGATATAGCAACAGCAATCAGCCGTCTCTTGCCGAGACAGCTTTTTTGCGTTTGGGGCGCTGTCATCATCAAACAGAGCGGCCTTATGTCACGGGCTTTTCTGGTTATTTTCTGATGCTTGGGGCTTTATGGGTTTGAAAATCGCGTTATAGTACGGCCAATAATGGTTTATGGGGGCAGCTGATGGTTGCACTAGCAGAGCTTGGACATTTTGCTTTGATTATGGCGTTGGTTGTATCGGTGATACAGTCAGCCCTGCCACTTGTGCCGGCACGGTTTCAGTTATCGGGGCTTGCAAGCCCGCTGCAGATTAGTGCTATGTGGCTTGTTTTTGCGTCTTTTGCTAGTCTGCTTTACGCCTTTATCATATCTGATTTTTCGGTCTCATTGGTGGCACAGCATTCGCATTCGGCCAAGCCTCTGATTTATAAAATCTCTGGCACATGGGGCAATCATGAGGGCTCTTTGCTGTTATGGATTGTCATCCTTGTGTTATTTGGCGGTATTTTTGCTATGACAAGCCGCAATGTTGACGCCAAATTGCGCTTATTGACTCTGTCTGTGCAAGGGATTGTGACAACGGCCTTCATTGCCTTTAGCCTATTTACCTCAAATCCGTTTGAGCGGCTGGCAGAGGCACCGCTTGAAGGGCGCGGGCTTAATCCCATCCTACAGGATGTTGGCTTGGCACTTCATCCGCCAATGCTTTATTTAGGCTATGTGGGATTATCTCTTGCTTTTTCCTTGGCTGTGGCTGGCCTCATCAAAGGTCAGGTCGATAGCTATTGGGCGCGGATGATGCGGCCATGGGTGCTATCTGCGTGGAGTGCGCTGACAGCTGGCATAGCCCTTGGCAGTTGGTGGGCTTATTATGAGCTTGGCTGGGGCGGCTGGTGGTTTTGGGACCCTGTTGAAAATGCCAGCCTGATGCCATGGCTTGCGGCAACGGCATTAATGCATTCTGTGATTGTTGTTGAAAAACGTAACCAGTTAAAAAGCTGGACGATTTTATTAGCTATCATGGCCTTTTCACTCTCTCTTGTGGGAACCTTTATTGTGCGATCTGGGCTTTTGACATCGGTTCATAGCTTTGCCTCTGATCCCTCTCGTGGCGTGTTTATTTTGGTGATTTTGCTGATTGCGATTGGCATACCCTTATTGCTTTATGCGTGGCGTGGGCCGCAATTGGTTGGCGCGTCTGATGCTAGTGTCATAAGCCGTGATACAGCGCTGATTTTCAATAATATCATTTTGGTGATTGCAACGGCGATTGTGCTAATCGGTACATTCTATCCGCTTGGCCTTGAGTTATTTGCGGGTCAGCGTATCACTGTGGGCCCACCTTATTTTGATGCTAGTTTTAATCCTATCATGGCTTTGGGATTAATCGGGATGGTGCTAGGCCCTCTCACAGCATGGCGCAAAGGCTTATTGCCGAAATTTCGCTTTGTGATTGGCTCTGCCATAGGCGGGGCAGTGATTGCGATAGGGGGCGGCATTGCCCTGACAGGGGCATTGTCACCTGCGGCTTTGGCAGGGCTTGGGCTGTTTGGGTGGCTTGCTATTGGTATTTTGGCTGATATGCACCATCATGTGAAATGGCACCGTGCGGGGCGCTTTGCGCGCTTGACCAAGATGGGGGCGGCCTCTTGGGGGCTATGGCTTGGGCATCTTGGTATGGCACTATTTTTGATGGGCGCGCTTGGTGATGGGCTTGGCAAGAGTGAGGTCACAGTGCGTGCAAAGCCGGGCGATGTTATTGCACTTGATGATCGTCGCTATCGCTTTGTTGGCATCTCACAAAATCAAGGGCCAAATTATGGGACGGTGACGGCAAACCTTATCCTAGAGACGCTTGATGGTCAGGAAATTGCCAGATTAGCCCCAGAAAAACGCTTTTATCCAGCAGAGCGTCAAACCACCACCGAAGCGGCAATTCGTCCGCGCTTATCAGGTGATGATTATGCGGTGCTAGGTGATGGGGATGAAGAGATTGGCTATAGCTTGCGCCTCTATCATAAACCATTGGTCAGTTGGATTTGGGGTGGCGGTTTTATCATGGCAGTTGGTGGCATCATGGCCTTTATTGGTAGACGCCGTATTGGTGCAAGTGAAAGAGGGCAGAATGTCTGATAAGCCAAAGATATCACAGCGCCCGCGTCTTGCCTTTACGTTACCGATTGCCGCTTTTTTCATTTTCGCTGTGATTGCGGCAGTGGGGCTTTTTGGGACGATTAATGGGACAAGACAGTCTGATCAATTGCCATCTGTCCTTGTTGGTAAGCCTGCACCAGAACTACCTGTCACCGCTTTTTCAGATGATTTGAGCAAGCCCTTATCTGAATTTTCAGGACAGCCTGTTCTGGTGAATGTGATGGCAAGCTGGTGCGCGCCATGTCGTGCGGAAATACCAGCACTTGCCCTGCTATCAGAAGAGGTGCCTGTTATCGCTATTGCCTATAAGGACAAAAGAGACGATACGGCAAAATTCTTTGCGCAATATGGCAATCCTTTTTCGGCCGTATGGATGGATTATGATGGGTCTTATGCGATGAAATGGGGCATTTATGGTGTGCCAGAGAGCTTTTTGCTCGATGGGCAAGGGCGCATTGTCTTGCGTCATGCAGGGCCAATATTCAAAGATACCATCAGCGATGTCATTATGCCTGCCTTAGAGGCGTTACAGTGATGATACCTTTCATGCGCCAGATGTTATTGATGGTCTTGTTGGCTAGTTTCCTCTCAGTAGGCGGTGTGTTTTTCGGTGCTGCCTCACAATCATTTGCTATTTCACCTGAAGAGCAATTATCAAACCCTATCTTAGAAGACCGTGCCAGAGGCTTATCTGCACAATTGCGCTGTTTGGTCTGTCAAAATCAATCTATCGATGACTCAGATGCTGATTTGGCCGTGGATTTGCGAAAGCAAGTGCGCGCGCAAATTACAGCTGGCCTTGATGATGAAACGATTTTAGATAATCTGCAAGCAACCTATGGCGATTATATCTTGCTGAACCCGCCTGTGAATCCTGCTACCTATCTTTTATGGGCGGCACCATTTTTACTTCTTGGGGCGGGTTTTGCGCTATTTTGGCATTATCGTCGTTCTGCAAGAAGCGCTGTTGCAGACATGTCTAAGGATCCAGAATTTGCAGAAGAACCAAGCGCACCTGCAAGTGATAAGGCGCCCATCTCCCCAAAGGCGTTAGGCGTATTAGCGGTGAGTATCATCTGCACTAGCTTTATACTTTATAGCCAACTTGGTCAGCCAGAGATTGCCGCACAGCCCTTGTCAAAAAGAACAGCTGAAAGAGATGCGGCACAAGCCCAAGACGCCAAGCAAGATGCCGCTTTGCAAGAGGCGCTTATGACGGCGAAGCAAGACGTCGCACAAAACCCGCAAAGTGTTGAATCACAGCTTGGCCTTGCCTTGGCCTATGCGCGGCTTGATGATTTCCCTAATGAGATTGCCGCATTGCGTCGTGCGCTGAAGCTTGCTGATGAGGCACCTATCATTAAAGCGATGCTTGCAGAAGCGTTAAGCCGTCAAGCAGATGGCCAAGTGACGCTCCCTGCCAGAGCGCTGATTTCAGAGGTGCTTGCCGCTATCCCTAATGAGCCGCGCGCCCTTTTCATAGCAGGACTTGCCGCTTATCAGGATGAGGGGTTTGAACAAGCCATTACCTATTGGATGCAACTTGCCAAAACAGCGCCTGTGCGATCGCCATGGCCAGCACTGGCACAGCGCAATATTCAGCTTGCGGCAGAAGAGGGGGGGATAACCTTGCCAGAGGAATGGCGCCCTGTGCTTGATGAAGATGATGTATCAGCTATTGCCTCTGCCTCATCTGATGATCAGCGTGAGATGATTTTGGCAATGGTAGAAGGGCTTGAGGCACGCTTGCAAGAGACAGCAGATGATGCACAAGGCTGGCAGAGATTGATACAAGCCCGCCGCGTTTTGGAAGATGAGGCAGGTTTGCTTCGCGCGCTAATTGGTGGCGCGCGCAATTTTCCAGATGATAAATCTGTGCAGTTGGCCTTATTGGAGCATGGTTTAAGTGGTGAGCCAACACAGCAATGGCAAGATGCCGCGGAGCAGGCTTTGGATAATTTGGCACGCCTTGATAATCAGGGGTTAGAATATCTGTTTTTTGCAGGTCATCTGGCACGCCTTCAGGGAAATGCCAACCAAGCCGTTATCCATTTTGAGGCTTTGGCCACACATATTGAGGGCATTGATGGCGGCTTTTATGATGAGCTTATGGCGCTTATCGCAGAGTTAAAGACACAATAACACCACATGAGATGGAAAACCGCATGAGAGATCTCATGCGGTTTCAGATATGTCACCTTACTATATAGCGCGGTTTTACGAGCGCATCTTGGCACCATTACTGTCATAGACAGGCGCGCCTTGAACTGTGACATTATGGAATTCGCCTAAAATTTCTACATCCAAGACCGTCCCCGCAGCGGCATAGTCTGATGCGACATAGGCCATTGCCATCGATTTATCGACATGATGGGCATAGGAGCCTGAGGTGATATAGCCAATGGCCTCGCCATCTTTTAGGACGGCCTCATCCAATGTGACATCAATGGGGCTGTCAACAATCAGCGTGACTAATTTTCGTGCCACGCCGTCTTCTTTGAATTTTAGCGTTGCCTCTTTACCAACGAAATCCTTGTTCCAATTGATGAAGGCATCCATGCCAGATTCAATGGCGTTAAAGTCAGGCCGGAATTCCAACCCCCACGCACCCCAGCCTTTCTCAAGACGAAGTGACATCAATGCGCGATTGCCATACCAACGATAGCCAAGGTCTGCACCAGCCTCTTCAATCGCCTCTGATAGTTTCAATAGATATTGTGGGCGACAGTAAATCTCATAGCCCAATTCCCCAGAAAAACTGATGCGGTTCAAAATAACAGGCACACCACCCACATAGGTCATACGGCAATCGCGGAATTTGAACGCCTCAGCTGAGACATCATCACGTGTAATGCGCGATAAAAGCGTGCGTGAGTGCGGGCCTGAAAGGGCAATGCCATGCCATTGTTCTGTTTGATTTTCATGGCTAACATCATCTGGCAAGCTTTGCGCAAAAAAGCGGGAATGCGCATCTTGCATAGAGCCAGAGCCAAAGAGCATGAAATGATCATCTGCCAAGCACGCAACTGTTAAATCGCCATAGAGTCGTCCTTTAGGTGTCAGCATCGGCGTTAAGGCGATACGGCCTGGCTTTGGGATATGACCTGCCATTGTCTTATCTAGCCACGCGCGCGCGCCGGTGCCTTTGATTTCATGTTTGGCAAAATTGGCAATTTCAATCCCGCCAACAGCCTCTCTGACCGCTTTGACTTCTTGTCCGACATAATCATGAGACCTGTTGCGCTCAAATGTTGGGTCTTCCCAGGCATCTTCGGGGCTATCGGCAAACCATAGGACATGTTCTAGGCCAAATGCCTGTCCCATGCGTGCCCCTTTCGCAATAAGGCGGTCATAAAGAGCTGTTGTTTGCTGCATACGACCCTTTGGCAAGGTTTCATTCGGGAAGGTCATCACAAAGCGGCGTTCGTAATTCTCAGTTGATTTGACGGTTCCCCAATCTGGTGAAGCCCAATTGCCGAAACGTGCAACATCCATTGCCCAGACATCAATCGATGGTTCACCATCAATCATCCATTCGGCCATCGTAAGGCCTACACCGCCGCCTTGACAGAAGCCTGCCATCACGCCAACAGCACACCAATAATTGGTCATGCCAGGTACAGGGCCAATCATCGGATTGCCATCAGGCCCAAAGGTAAAGGGGCCATTAATCGCTGATTTAATGCCCGCATTTGCAAGGGCAGGGATACGCTCAAAGCTTAATTCTAGCCTATCAGCAATATGGTCAAGATTCGGGTTTAGGAGTTCATGCCCGAAATCCCATGGTGTGCCTTCTACTTTCCATGGCACGCCAACAGGCTCATAGGTACCAAGTAACATACCATCGCGTTCTTGTCGGAAATAGACATTCGCCTCATAATCAATACCACATGGCAGGCGATTTTCGGCATTGGCAATCTCATCAATACGTTCTGTGATAAGATAATGATGCTCCATTGGCTGGACAGGAATATTTAACCCGCCCATATGGCCGACTTCACGGGCCCATAGACCGCCGCAATTGACGATATGTTCGGCGTTAATCACGCCCTTTGGTGTTGTGACATCCCATGTGCCATCAGCGCGCTGTGTTGTGGCAGTCGCTGGTGTATGGGTGAAATATTTTGCCCCATAATGACGCGCTGCCTTGGCGAAGGCATAGGTTGTGCCTGACGGGTCAAGATCGCCATCTTGGTCATCCCAAAGAGCGGCATAGTAATGTTTTGGATCAATGAGCGGGTGACGTCTTGCCACCTCTTCTGGTGAGATAAATTCTTGTTCAAGTCCCATATAGCGGGCTTTAGAACGTTCTCTTTTCAAATAATCGTACCACGTCTTATTAGAGGCAAGATAGAAACCACCTGTCATATGAAGCCCTGTTGCTTGGCCAGATAATTCTTCAATTTCTTTATAGAGGTTGATGGTATAGCTTTGTAGGCGGCTGATATTCGGATCAGAGCTGATGGTATGAATTTGCCCTGCCGCGTGCCAGCTTGACCCAGAGGTCAGCTCATCACGTTCAAGCAGCACCGAATCCTTCCAGCCAAATTTGGCAAGGTGGAATAGGATAGAACAGCCCACAACACCGCCACCAATAATGACAACTTTAGCATGAGAGGGTAGCGCTTTAGTCCCCTCGCTTGTATCTTTTAAAATCTCTGGCATATCTCACACTCCCCGTCTAATACCACGCATCTGGTAATTCTGATTTGCGCCGCGCTACAAAGGCGGCTAATTCTTCTTTTTTGGCCTCATCAATCGGCGGTTCTTGGTAATTTTCAAGCATATCATTCCACCGCTCAAAGGCACGCACGCGCATATCTTTGGCGCCGCCATCTTCCCAAGATTCAACATTATCGCTATCTGATAGATGTGGCTCATAAAAGATATTTTGGTAATTGCGCATTGTATGGGCAGAGCCAAGGAAGTGACCACCTGGTTCCACCTCAAGATACGCATCGCGTGCAAAGGCATTTTCATCTGTCTCAAGGCCTAGGCCTAGGACTTTTTGATAAGAGCCAAGCCTATCGGCATCCATGATTAATTTCTCAAACCCTGTCGCAAGCCCCCCTTCAAGCCATCCTGCCCCATGAAGGGTAAAGTTGGAGCCAGCTAGCATTGTTGAATGCATAGAATCAGCGCTTTCATAAGCTGCTTGGGCATCTTCAATTTTTGACGCTGTCAAAGAGCCGCCGCACCTTAGAGGCAGGTTCAAACGCCGTGCCATCTGGCCAATCGCATAATTTGACATAACAGGCTCTGGCATACCAAAAGTTGGCGCGCCTGTCTTAAGGCTCATAGAAGATAAAAAATTACCCATCACAAAAGGCGCGCCTTTGCGAATAAGCTGGGCAAAGGCACAGCAAAATAGAGTTTCTGTAATGGCCTGCGCCACAGCTGCCGCTGTGCTGACAGGGCCCATAGCGCCTGTTAAGATAAAGGGGGTGACAACCATAGCTTGGCCACGTGAGGAATAGGTGGCAATCGCTTCTGTGACAACCTTATCAACAAGCATAGGCGAATTTGTATTCACATTGGCCATAATGCAGACTTGTTTATCCATCACCTCTTTGCCAAACACCACTTCAACCATATCAACAGAATCTTGGGCGCGGCTTTTTTCAGTAATGGCGCCCAAATGCGGCTTATCATTTAAGACAAGATGCGCATAGACCATATCAAGATGACGTTTTGAGACAGGGATATCTGTCGGCTCTGCAATCACAAGGCCCGTATGATGCAAATTGGGATGCATATAGCATAATTTCAAAAGCTTTTCGAAATCGCTAAATTGGGCATAGCGTCTGCCCCCTTCAAGATCGCGTACAAAAGGCGCGCCATAAATAGGGGCAAATACTTGGTTGTTGCCGCCAATAACCACCGAGCGTTCAGGGTTTCTGGCATGCTGGGTAAATTGCTTTGGCGCGTTCGCACATAGGCTTCTGATCCATTTCGCATCTGCCTTGATAAGGTCATTATGAGGGCCTGTTGGGGTGATGCCTGCTTTGCGCCACACATCCAAGGCGGCAGGGTCATCACGAAAGGCAACACCAATATTTTCAATCATCCAGTCTACTTGGTCATCAATGCGTACCATTTCTTCTTCGGTCAATACATCAAAGAAGGGTAATTTGCGCTGGATATAGGGTGAGGCAGGCGCTATGAGTTTCGCGCTGGAACTGCGCCGTGATATGCGTGCTCTTTTTGCCATTATGATCCCCCTGACATGATGCTTTACTTAAGCGCATTAAAGGCTAAGCAGAAAAAAGTTCTTTGTAACCCTTGAAAATTTTTATGGCTTGGATAGTCTGTGTCTATGCAAAACTTTTGGACAAACATGCCATCGCCACGGCATTTTATCATCTTTGAATCTGCGGCACGTCTTGGTTCTTTTACTGGTGCGGCTGAAGAATTGCGTATGCAACAACCCTCTGTGAGCGCAGCAATTAAACAGCTAGAAGAGGGATTAAATCT
>WTHV01000097.1 GCA_011525265.1 Alphaproteobacteria bacterium
CCCCATGTGAAGCCAGTCACAACAGGGCCCAAATCATGTTTGCGCTTTGCCATAAAAATGATTAAGGCGCCATAGATTAACGCAGATACCAAGCCAGGTAAGAAGCCAGCTAAAAGCAACAAACCAACTGAACTTTCTGTGATAATGGCATAGACAACAAGTAAGGCAGATGGTGGGATGAGAGAGGCAAGGGTTCCGCCTGCGGCAACCACACCGCCTGCAAAACGTTTCTCATATCCCAGCTTCAACATTTCAGGAATAGCAATTCGTGCAAAAACAGCTGAGGTCGCAAGAGATGCCCCAGAGACAGCGGCAAAGCCAGCGGTGGCAAAAATTGTTGATAGCCCAAGGCCCCCTGGCAACCAGCCAAGCCATCTTTTGGCCGCCTCAAATAATGATTTCGTCAGCCCTGCATAATAGGCCAAAAAGCCTATCACGATAAAGGTGGGGATAAGGCCCAGAGTTTGGCTTGATAATTTTGAATGTGGCGTTAGCCCTGCAATTTTTACAGCGCGTATGAACCCCTCTGCCATACCCTTATCTTTGAAAATAGCAAAATGGATTGTTAGTCCCAATAGACCAACAAAGGCAGCGGCAAAGGCCACTCTTACCCCTGATAGGACAAGCACAAGCAATAAGCCCACCATGATAAAAACAACATCAATTGCTTCCATTATCGTGCCTCCTCTTCAAAACCTTGAACCTGTTCAGATTCCTGTAAAGCTTGTGCTTCGATATCTAATGGTACAGGGATGGCAATGGGGCGATTATCATTGACAATGATGATACGTAAATAGGCCCAGCTTTGTATAATAAGACGCAAAACAAGTACGGCGAACATAACCGCAATCACTGCCTTAAATGGCCAAATGGTTAGGTTAATATCTTCTGTGGAGTCACCTAAGATAAAGGAGCGGCTCGTATGTAAATACGCCCCATAGGTTAGCGTGGCGATGATGAAAACTGAAAATAGACTGCTGATAAATTCAAACAACCACAATGTCCGCCCTTTTAAGCGAATAAGAAGCAAATCCATGCGAATATGGCCACCCACACGTTGGCAGTAAGATATGCCAAGAAATGCAATCATTGGCACAGATTGGCCCATCAAATCAAAATAGGCGTTAAATGGTTTATTAAAGAAGCCGCGACCAATAATGTTAATGACCGAAAATACAACAATCAATAAGACGATAATGCCCGCAGTTAAGTTAAGCCGCGCCTCCCATCGGTGGAGCCATTGGTCACAGCGAGACAGGAACGAGTCATCTGTAAGAACGTGAGAGGCTGACATAAAAGACCTTCAATGAATAAAAAGTAGCTAAAAAGAAAAGCAGGCAAGCCACAATCGGTATATTTACCAATAATTGTGGCTTGCCTATTTGTAAGATATCACGCTAGCGAGCGAGCATTAACGCTGGGCTGCTAATGTTGTTTGAACAAGATCATAGAGCTCTTGGCCAGGCAAGCCGCGTGAATCCATATCCGCAATCCATTCTGACAATACGGGTGCGGCTGTGGCTTGCAATTTTGCCACATCAGACTCAGAGAATGTCAAAACCTGAATATTTTTCTCTGCGATTTTCGCGTTAAATTTGTCAACAGAGACTTGGTATTGATCAACATACCACTCAAGCGCCTCATCAACAGAATCAAGCAGTGCGGCACGATGCGCATCTGAAAGATCAGCCAGCGATTCTGAATTGACGACAACAGGACAATTCACAGAACCAGGATTCAAATTAGATGTCCACCATTCTGCTTCATCAACCACTTTGAATGACAGATGGGCGTGCGGGGCAAAAGCTGCACCTTGAATAGCGCCACTTTCCATCGCGCCATACACTTCACCTGCGCCTAGTGAAACAGAATTCACGCCTACTTTTTTCAACGCATTACCAATGCCGCCTGTGGCTCTGATGTTAATGCCTTCTAGGCCTGAAAGAGACGTTGGGGCGGCACCTTTACCAGCGATATTATATTGCGGCAATGGTGATGGCATCAACAAGGTCGCGTTCCAGCGGCCAAGGTCTTTTTGTGCCGCAGGGTGGGCATAGACTGCGCGTGATGCGGCAATTTCTTCTGCCAAATTATTCACACCCAAAAATGGCAATTCCATTACCGTAATGGTTGGGTTTTTGTCACGGTGATAGCCCGCACAGAATTGTGCCATCTCAAAGGCGCCAGCAGCAATCCCATCGAGGTTTTCTTTGTTCTTTGATAGGCCGCCATAAGAGAGGTTTAGTGTGAATTCACCATTTGTCTTTTCAGATACAAGCTCAGCTAATCTTTCAACATGTTCGGTAAAAGCACGTCTCTTGCCCCATAATGATACATCCCAAGATGCCGCGAAAGCTGGTGCAGCAAAAGAGCCAGCTAACAAAAGAGTTGTCGCGCTAAATAGCAGTTTTTTCATTTTGATATTTCCTATTGTTTCTTATTTTTAGCCGGGCACTGAGTGTGACAATTTTAATTTAGTATCGTCAAGTTATAATCGTGCTTTGGTGATATTGGGTAGTACATCATCACACATACAACAGATGGAACCATGCCCTGCTGCAGGCAAAGCTCATCTCAAACCGCTCTTCAACAGCTGAAAGTACAGG
>WTHV01000066.1 GCA_011525265.1 Alphaproteobacteria bacterium
GGTGCTTTTGTAAGCTGTTTTTGGGCTTGCTTTAGGGCGCTCATCTCTGCTTTTAACGCGATGATTTGCAGATTTAACTCACCATTCTTGGCAAGAAGTGTTTCTACTTGCTTGTTAAAATCCAAGCTTGAGGTGGCGGCTTGCTTATCTATCAGATAGGCCAGCTCAGGATAACGCTTCATAATCGCTTTATCAGCTTGCAGATAGAGGCTTTTGCAATTGGTTTTGATTAAATCTTGGATATCTGATTGATAATCACTGCTTGTCAGATTGGAATCTTGGCTTGATAAATTCAATATCAGCCATTCGCGATAATCATTGATAAGCAAGTCTATATCTTTGCCAGATGGGGTTGGCAGGTCTGATAATTCAACAGCGCGGCGTATGACAGCACCAGAGAATTTACGTCTCTCAGCCCAAAGCGCGCCAAGATCCTCATTAATCAGGCTCTGATTTTCCATTAAGGCTGAAAAGCTGGCGCAAATCGCGCCTTGCTCTGCCATTGTGCTTTGCCCGCCAAGTGCGCCAATATCAATCTCAGCCGCGGCTGACGCTGACAAAAGGCATAGCATGGCCCCGCCTAGTGCGTGATGAATGCGCTTTATGCGCTTAATGGCCAAAACGTAACGCGTCATTTGCCGCTCTGATAAGAGCGCGTGCTTTATTCTCGCACTCTTCTTGTTCATTGACATCAATGCTATCATAGACAATGCCGGCACCTGCTTGGATATGCATCTTGCCATCCTTAATCACAGCTGTACGCAAAGCGATACAAGTATCAATATCACCAGTTGCCCCAATATAGCCAATAGCTCCTGCATAAATGCCGCGCTTATCAGGCTCTAGCTCATCAATGATTTCCATTGCCCTGATTTTTGGCGCGCCAGATACGGTGCCTGCGGGAAAACCAGCTAGCATGGCATCAATCGCATCAAAGCCAGCACGAATTTGCCCTGTGACTTCAGAGGCAATATGCATCACATGGCTGTAATATTCGATGATATAATTTGATTTGACGCGCACCGTGCCAGGCTGTGAGACGCGCCCCACATCATTTCTGCCCAAATCAAGAAGCATTAAATGCTCTGCGCGCTCTTTTACATCACTGAGCAAATCAGCGGCATTTGCGGCATCTTCTTCTGCTGTAGCACCTCTTTTGCGCGTGCCGGCAATCGGGCGAATTGTGACCTCACCATCACGAAGGCGCACCAATATCTCAGGGCTAGAGCCCACAACCGCAACATCATCCATCGCAAAATAGAATAAGAAAGGTGACGGGTTAAGGCGTCGCAAAGAGCGATATAAGGAAATGGCAGGTAATTTAAAATCAATGCTAAAGCGTTGTGATAGCACGACTTGGAAAATATCACCTTTGGCAATATAGCTTTTTGCTTTTTGCACCATCGCCTTAAAATTTTCCGCTGGCATATTGCGGTCAGGGGCAATATCCTCATGCAATGGCTCACCATCTGGTGTGCCAGGTAATGCCTCACCAAGACGCTGTTTGGCATCTTCAAGGCGCGCATTGGCTTTATCAAAAGCATCATCTGCGGAAAGTGCGCTATAGGGGCGAATTTGTGTCGCTAAGGTGACCGTATCTTTTAGCCTGTCAAAAATCGCAATAATGGCAGGACGCATCCAGATGGAGTCATAAGTATCAAGGGCAGGGGGATTATTATCAGGGATAGCCTCTTGGTGGCGAATCATATCATAGCCAAAATACCCAAACAAACCTGCCGCCATAGATGGCAAAGGAGCTGTGTCAGACATCTTACCCTCAGCAATAAGCGCGCGTAATGAAGCAAGCGGTGCTTCATCTACACTGGTAAAATCTGTAATATCTGAGGCCGCATTGCGGTTAATCTCAACTTTTGTCCCTTTTGAGCGCCAAATAACGTCAGGGTCAATTGCAATGATGGAATAACGTCCGCGAACCTCGCCGCCTTCAACTGATTCAAGAAGACAGGAATAGGGCATATCACGCGATAGCTTCATCATCGCGCCAATGGCTGTTTCTGTGTCTGATACAAATGTTTTAAAGATAATTTGGTTGCGACCAGCTTCATAATGATCGTGGCATAAGGCTCTATCATTATGGGAAAGAGGTGCCATGTCTGTCTCATTCATTGGAAAAAACCCTCTTTTTCATCATGGTGGCGTTTTTATAACGGGGCACACAGCACATCTATTGGCTTTGTTCACCAGATGTGCTGTGTGCCTTTTAAACGATTATTGGCTTGCTTGGACAAGGATATCGCGCACAGCCTGCTCATTCAGAATTAGATCAAATTCTTCAGATAGGGTCAGCGCTAATGCGGCTGTCCAATCTGTTTGCACATTGCGTGCCAAAGAATTTGTCAATTGATCAGCCAATGTGGCAATTGTCTCATCATCAGCAGGACGCACGGCATCATTGCGCACTAAAATAGCCGCAGTACCTGTTTCCACAACGCCGCTCTCGCCTTCTTCTAAGGCAAAAGTTTGTGTAGCAATTAATGTGGCTGCCGGATGGTCAAGGCCAACAGCAGACCGTTTGAAGGTTGCCGATGTAGCATCATTAAAGGCATTCCCAAAAGCATTGGCCGTATCTGCTGCCGTCTTTGC
>WTHV01000061.1 GCA_011525265.1 Alphaproteobacteria bacterium
TCGGTATCTTCAATTGTGAGCTGAATAAAAAAGTGTGTGGCATCATTGCCATCAATGAAGCTGTCATCGGGCTGAATGACTTGTGTGAAAAGAACCACCCCATCATCATCATTAATCGTCAAACGCATCGGCGCAGCATGCGTGCGAAAAGCGCTTTTATTGGCAAGCTCACCACTAAGGCGCAAAGTGTCACCAGCATAATTAGCCTTCAAATTACGCACCTCAAGCTTTGATAAATCAGGGCGAATCACAAGACCCGTCACATCATAGGCATTTATCAGTGCCGGCACATAGGCTGTGATAAGGCCGCGATTAAAACTCAGCAGGCTGACAATCACAATAATGGTAGCACAAATCACAAGCGGAAGCCGTAATAGGGCGGCTGCCTCTGTCATTGCCGGTGTATCTTTTTGGGTATCATCTGCCACTTCTGGAGACCAAACGTGCTTGCAGACCGAACAGCGCACCTTTTGCCCAGGCGTTTTCAAATGCGCTGATTCAATGCGGAAAATAGTCTCGCAATTTTCACAAGTCAAAAGCATAATAAAATCAGGCTACCTTGATACACGACGTCAAAAGTGATTATGCTTTAACTATATTTGCCATTTTAAAGTCTGGCTAGATAAATTACGTGCCTCTTAAGTAAATCAAGCGCTTATTACCAAAGGATAACATTCTCATCATGCCATTGAGACGCGCAAAACTCCTTACAATGACAGGTGCTTATCTGTTGATTGTCCTTGCGGTTGCCACCAGCCTTTTACAGCATTTTGTCTTAACACTCCCAAAACCGTTGACACAAACACCGCGCGCAGACGGTATTATTGTGGCAACTGGCGGGCAAGAACGATTAAATGCAGGCCTTGATTTGCTTGCCAATAACACCGCCCCGCGCCTCCTTCTCACAGGCGTTGGCACAGGCATTACCAAACAGATGATAGCGCAATCACTGGCATTATCAGATGCACAAGCCTCAGGGTTTGAGTGCTGTGTCTCACTGGAATTTGATGCAAAAGATACGATTGGCAATGCGCTTGCCGCCAAGAGATGGGCGGCGGCACAGGATATAAGGCGCCTTATTCTTGTAACATCTGATTATCATATGCCGCGCGCGCATTTGGAATTCTCCTATCAAATGCCGACACGCACCATCATTGCCTATCCGATTATGGCCCCTGATTTAGAGGGGAAATCATGGTATAGTGATTGGCCAACTTTCCGGCTTTATATGCGCGAATTTTTGAAATACCGCCTACGCTCTGTTGCCTTATTCAGCCCCTAAAGCGGCGTTAATCTTGGCCAGCTTCAATAATTGATTTTCGAATTGTGCGTGTTCTGGCGAATAGATCAAAAAGCTTATCGCCTTCTTTCCAGCGTATCGCGCGTTGCAAATAGCTTAAATCTTCATTGAAGCGCTGCAGCATTTCCAGTACAGCCTCATCATTATTCATAAACACATCGCGCCACATCACAGGATCAGAGGCCGCTATACGGGTAAAATCACGGAAACCTGAGGCTGAGAATCGTATCACATCATTCTTAATATCTGATTCCAAATCAACGGCTGTACCAACAATCGTATAGGCAATCAAATGAGGCAGATGAGAGGTAATGGCAACCACGCGGTCATGATATTTGGCATCCATCTCTTCGGTCGTCGCGCCAAGCCCCTGCAAGAAGGCTGTATAGTCATCAACCTTATCACGGCTGACGCCTTCTGAGATAATCAGCCAGAAACGACCTTCAAACAAGCTAGCAAAACCAGCCGCAGGACCAGAAAACTCTGTCCCTGCCATCGGATGGCTTGGCAGAAATTCAACGCCCTCAGGAATAAACGGGCTTACATCCTTAATCACAGATGTTTTGGTCGAGCCTGTATCTGTTACAACACAGCCAGGCTTTAAATCATCAGCGATTTGTTCCATCACATTTTTCATGGCACCCACTGGCACTGCAAGCATCACAAGATCAGCATCAGACACACATGCGGTGATGCTCTCAGATACCTCATCGCCAATGCCGAGCTCTCTTGCTTGCACACGCGCCTCATCATTGGCATCAAAGCAAGAGATTGTGCCAGCAAGCTTTTTATGTTTTGCAGCGATTGCAACCGAGGCACCAATAAGGCCAATACCAATAATTGCAATTTTCGAATAAATCATAGTCACTATTTATGGTCCCTCAAAGCAGCAAAAGCGCTAAGCACCTCTTCCATTTCATCATCTGTCCCAATTGACATACGTACATAATCATCAAGCTTATAGGGCGTCATCTCACGCAATAGGATATGACGATCTGCCATAAATTTCAGCGCTGTTTTTGCATCAGGGCCATTATGGCCATCTTGTGAGGCACTTGAAAAATCTATTAAGAAGAAATTGGCTGTTGTTGGCAAAACCGCATAGCCAAGCTCTGCCATACGTGCGGGAAATTCTTTTTGCCATTTTTCATTATGTGCCATGCTTTGTTCTTGAAAAGCGGTATCTTCAACAGCCGCAATACCTGCCATACTTGCCAGCGTATTAATCGAAAAAGGCGGGCGAATAGAAGCAAGCACATCACGGATAGCATCAGGGAAATACCCCCATCCCAAACGTTGTGCCGCAAGGCCATGCATCTTTGAAAATGTGCGGAACATCACCACATTGTCATAGGCCTCAACCATACGCGCACCATAGGCCATCCCATCACGCACATATTCCGCATAGGCCCAATCAAGTACCAAAATCACATGAGACGGCAGCCCTGCATGAAGGCGCCTTACCTCATCCTCATCAATCAGTGTGCCAGTCGGGTTATTTGGGTTCGCCAAAAATACAATTTTTGTGGCATCAGTCACAGCCGCCAAAATATTATCAACACTCACCGTCAGATTATCACCATCAGCGGCTACCACAGGCTTGCCACCTGCGATAATGGTGGCTTGTGGAAAGACCAAAAACCCATATTGCGTATGAATGGCCTCATCCCCATCCTCAAGATAGGCTAGGCAAATCAGGCCAATTAATTCATCAGACCCGTTTGAGGTTAAAATACGTTCACTCTCAAGCCCGTAACGCTTGGCAATCGCCTCATGCAAATCAGCTGATTGTGGCAGATTATAATGATTCATCTGTAATGGGGCATGACGCAAAAGATGTTCAACCTGCGGTGACCAGCCAAGCGCGCCTTCATTAGCGGATAGGCGAATAGGTGCCTTGCCAGTGACTTTGCCAAGTGCTGGACGATAAGATACCAGTGATGCGACCGCTTTTTTCGGAAGAGGTTTACCATTCATAATTCTGTTACCCTATATCAGTCTTAAAAATAATTGGCGCGGCGTAACGACCGACAATATCACTGTTTGCGACGTCTGCCATTGTGGCATCATGATGGGTCAGGCTGTTATCAGCATGGCGCACGACAATCCTATCATCCCCAGATTCCAGCGGTAACTCACGGCATAAAATATAACCACGGGCTTGATCTGGCAGTTGCAAAAATCCGATTGAGGCAGCGATCACCACTTCATCAGGTGCCAATAATGGGGCATTTTGGCTCATTTCATCGGTGGTAAGAATGACACAATCAGCTTTGCGCGCACGCAAGGCATCAATGGCATCAGCGACTGACTCATAGGGCGCAAGCTGCATATAGCCTGCACTGTGATTCGTCGCTAATTCTTTGCCTTTGGCGCTATGGGCAATGCAATAATCTGGCTTTTGCTCTGCGATGCTTGCAGAAATAATATGACGCCATAAGCCCATAATAAGACGTGCATCAATGCCCGCATGATCAGCAACCAGATTGCGTAACAAGCTCAGCTCTCTGTCAGGGCGAAAGACGTTTGAGCCAAGCGCCTTTTTAGTGACAATCGCGCGCGATAAATCTTGCCGCTTAGCAAGCAAGCCAAGCAGAGCATTATCAATCTCATCAATCTGTGCACGCAAGGCCGCAAGCTCTGTGCTTGCCGCTTTGTCCTTATCGGAATCGCTCTTATCTGATGGCGCTTTTAATGGCGTATCTGTCATTATCATCCTATGTGAGAGCCCGTGAGGGGCATTATGAAATTATCATCTATTTTTTGCTGACACAATTTGCCAACACAATTTGCCAGAACAAGATGAATTTGACTAGCTTTGAGTGCAGTTTGTCACAAGCTTGCCCTCTTCCCTCAAAGGCAGTGAGGCAGCCGTGCCTGTCGCAGGGCGTAGCGCACCTGATGTTGAGACTTTTCGTACAAGCCCGCCTTTTGGTTTTGTGGCATAGCGTAATTTGGTTGCACGCACCACCATAACACCGCCAAAAACACCCCAGCCATAATGGCCTAAATGATCCATGGTCTGCGCTATGCGCAAAGGTGCCCTTGTGCCAATAGGGGGCAAGAATAGCGCGCGTGTTATTTTGGTTATATCAAATCCAGCTTTGGTTAAAGCCCGCGTGATTTGCCCCTTTGAAAAGGGCCGCCCATGACCAAGAGGTGAGGCATCATCACGCACCCATAGGCTTGCCCGATTTGGCACCATTAAAATAAGCTCGCCCGCGCTAGCTAGGACGCGGTTTGCCTCTGACAGGCAGGCCGCAACATCATGACAATATTCCAGACCATGACACATAAAAATCTGATTCATACTGTCACCAGCAATAGGCCAAGCACGAGACTCAATTGAGGCGGTCATCACCTCACCCCCATGGCCATAGGCAAGTGCGCCCATTTCTGATGGTATAAAAACAGGCACATTCACAGATGGCAAACATATGAAAGGATAGCCAAACCCTAGCCTGTCAATCTGTGACTCTAGCTGTAATTGTGGTTGTATCGCCTTGCGCAGGAAATGCGCCACCATGCGACCACGATCACTATGATAAAACTGATCAAGTTGGGCAATTTCCGATAAGCTCTCTTTGGGCATATCGTCACTGGCATGAGGTGTTGCGTGATTATGGGGCATCATATGTCTCACAGCTTATTATCTTGATCATAATAGGTGGCGCATATCATTATATAACATAATTGGTTTTATGCTATCACCATAGTACCATCACGTGATGATGAAAAGGCTGAGGGCTAACAGGAAATCTAGGGTGCACCACAATATGATAGAGGTCAAAAAATACGCCAACCGGCGTCTATATGATACGACGCAATCAGCCTATATCACCCTCGCTGATTTAGCGATGATGGTGCAAAATGGCCATCATGTTAATATCAGTGATGCCAAAACAGGCGCGGATTTGACGCAATCAACCTTACTGCAAATCCTCTCAGAACGGCACGCCCAACAGGGCGGCGCTCTGTCAGTAGAGGTGCTATCTGCACTCATTGCCTATGACAATGATGAGACAGGGATTGCGTTAGCCGCGCATTTAAACGAGGCCATCGCGCAATTTCAGGCCATCCAAAATGGTACAATGCAAGATGAGGGGACAAAATCAGCTGATATAGAAGAGGTCAAACAAGCCCTTCTTGCCCTTAACGCGTCCTTTTCACGCCTTAAGTCATAATAGGGTCGTCATAATCCCGCCTATTGCGTGATATTTGAGAGCTGATACGCCGCCTCTTTACAATCTTCATAAATATCAGGTTTAGCAGTGCGCACCTTGGCCTCAATCACTGTTGGCAGAGACAGCATCTTATCAAAAATCGCGCGCGCTAACGTTTCTTGCAAATCATAATGGCGCGCATTTGTCAGTGCTAGCACGCCATCTTTGATCATATCATAATCAAGGCCATCTAAAATTTCATCAGATCGCGGCTCAGCAGATGGATCCAAGACAACCTCAATATCAATAATCACGCGCTGTTTATTCGCGCGTTCATGCTCATAAATGCCAATGGAACATTGCGCTTCTATCGCTGTTACAAAAAACCGTCTTGTCGGCTGTCTCATCACATCTGCCCTTTACCTAGAATTCTTAGCCATGCCTTCCTAAAGCACAGTATCACAATAGCTGTGCCACCATATCAGGATAGATTTGCGATGCCCGCGCCTCTTCATCTATATCGCGCCCTGCCATAAGGCCATAGCCTGAGAGTAAAATAGCATGAAGCCCAAAAGATTTTGCGCCTAAAATATCAGTATGAAGCGAATCACCCACCATACCAATGCGCGCTTTATCCAAAGGCTGACCTATGCCCTGTTTTTCCGCCTTTTTCTGCAAGGCCTCACAAGCAAGCTGATAGGCAGGGGCAAAAGGCTTGCCAGCCATAATAAGCTCTGTGCCGACAGCCTCATTCGCTTTCATGCCCCAAAAACCTGGCTCAAATGTAAAGCTGCCATCAACAGGCGCCGAAACATCAGGATTGCCAATAATCAGCTTTGCGTGTGGTGACTGCGCCAATGCTGCCTCAAGATGATTTTGATCATCTGCCTCCCATCCCACAGCGCCAAGGAAGATGAAATAATCAGCCTCAGCCCAATTTTTCTCATCAAATTCGGCACCATATAATGCCCCCGGCACATCTTCAAATGGCATCACATGACGTCCCAAATAAGAAAAGCGTGCTTCAGGATTATCTTGTTTTATCTGGCGAACAAATTGATGGGTGGCATCGCGGCTTGAGACAATATCATCCGCGATAATTGGCAAGCCCCAATCCTGATAGCCCTTCTCACGCCTTGCGGCTGGCTGACTTGCCCCATTTGTTAAAATCACCACCGGCATATTACGTGCCTTTGCGGCATCAAAAAGATCAAGAATGCCAGCAATAGGCGCAGAGCCTAGACCTATAACGCCATAGCTATCAAGAATAAGCCCTGACAGACCATCAAGGGCTTGTGAGAGATGCGGCACAAAGCGCATATCAGAGGCAGTGCCTGCCGGCAAATCTGGGCCATTTGCGTTATAATAACGCTGATATAAAGCCAGCGTCCGTGAGGCCGTAAGAGGCTGTGATGTATCAAATAAGGGGCTCATAGATTATTATCTTGTCGTCACTGGCAGAACCAAATGACACTGCCTTTCGTAATTTTTAATGCTTAAAGATGTAAGGCAGGAAGCGCGTAATGACAAATACCAAATATCAAGATGTGTTTGATCTCATCATTATTGGCTCAGGCATATCTGGCCTTACCGCCGCACGATATGGCGTCCAAAATGGGAAATCTGTGCTTGTGATTGATAAGGGCAGACGAATTGGTGGCAGATGCAGTACAAAACGCCACGATGGCGCAACCTTTAATCATGGGGCACAATTTTTCACCTGCAAAGAGCCAGAGTTTCGCGCCCTTATCGCACAAGCACAACAAGCAGGGGCGGTGCATGAGTGGGATTTTGGTCATCACGCCCCCTCTTTTGCCGGAGCGCCGACGATGCGTGATCTGCCACAATTTCTGGCAGATGATAGCGCATTTGATATCCTGCAAAATGTGACAATTACAAAGATAAGCAAAGCCCCTTCGCATGATGGCGCGCACTATCACCTCTATGACCAAGAGGGCCGTTTTTATCGCTGTCATCAGCTTATCCTCACCCTACCTGCCCCACAGGCTGAACAATTGCTAACCCCTCTCGCCCCTGACCTTGCCAAGACAGCTGCTTCTGCCTCTTATGATCCCTGTTGGACTGTTATGCTCGCGCTAGACGCACCGCTTGACGGCACAAATTTTCCGATTCGTGATCAGGGCATGATTGGTTGGGCGAATTATGAGCCGCTTCGCTCGTTTGAGGATTACACACCAGCGCTGACCATCCAAGCAAGCCCATCAGCAAGCAACATGATGCTGTCATGGGACAAAGAAGAGGTGATAAGCACTCTTGCCAAAGCTTGTGAAGATTATTGCGGCGCGCCGCTCCCAGTCTCTTTGGCACTTGCGCACCGATGGCTCTATGCCAGAGTATCGCAATCAGCCGATGCCACATTGCCTTTTACCACAAAGGATAAAAGCCTTGCTTTGGCAGGGGATTATTTCGGCAATGCCCGCCTAGAAAGTGCCTTTCTCTCAGGCCGGCGTGCGGCACATGCACTGTTATCTTAGCGTGGTTTTACGATAATTCCGCGCTTGTGATAAATTGCCCAAAAGCCTCACACCAGATGATCAAAGCAGGATATTGCGTTACATCAACGCCCATTGGGACATCGACGGCAAAATTCTCAAACGCCTTAATAGGGGCGATTTGAACAGCTTGGTCTTTGATGGCCAGGAAATCTGATTCGGTCTCGACAAATTTTGGGATCATATAAAGACGATAATCAGGCCCTGCGGCAATCTTGCCTTCAAGCCAGATTTTACTGTCAGAGACATTGATCTTTCCCTCACCCCAATGAAGTGCATCTGAATCTTGCAAATCACGCGTAAAGGTGCCAGAGCGTTCTATTGTTTGCTCAAGCTGTGCAATGGCGGCTGTATCAAGCCCCTTTTCCGCTGTGAGAATTGGCAGAAAATACACCCCAAGCCCAAAGCCAACAATAAGACCGGCTGTGAATTTCAGAGCGCCAAATAAAATGATATGCCGCGCCGCAAATGCCAAAAGATTTTGAAATAGTGATTTCATGAATAGACCTAGCCTCTTTTTCATTGCTTTGCGCTAAATTACACGGCTTTAATCTTTTATGTCCATTAGAAGTGTCATCATCCATTATTTTTAAGGTCATAAATTCATGAAGGTCACTCATTTCACAAGTTTTGTTGTCGGCACACCGCCCCCTGGTAATGGCGGGCGTTATTTTCTGTTTGTGAAGCTTGAGACTGATAATGGCATTATCGGATATGGTGAGATTTACGCAGGCCATATCGCGCCTGATATC
>WTHV01000129.1 GCA_011525265.1 Alphaproteobacteria bacterium
CCCTCTCCTTACACAGAGCGTGTGTTAAAAGCAGGTGTGAGCGGTTTTACTGTTATAATCATATGCTTTTGCCATCTGTCTTTACCTCGTTAGAAGATGATTATCATCATTTGAAGAGATATGCGCAAATCTGGGATGTGGCAGTTGAGCGTCAGGTTCAGCTAGAAGGCCCTGATGCACATAAATTAGCAATGATGATGAGTGCGCGTGATTTATCAGCCGCAGAACCAGGTCGTTGTTACTATGCGCCTGTGACAGATGGTAATGGCGGGATGCTAAATGATCCGGTTGTTTTGTGTGTTGCGCCCGATAAATTCTGGTTTTCTATTGCTGATTCTGATTTGCTGTTCTGGGCGGCAGGCTTGGCCGAGGGGTTGGGGCTGAATGTGCGTGTGACAGAGCCAGATGTCTCTCCGCTCGCTATCCAAGGCCCGATGGCAGAAGATTTGCTAGTGAAGGTGTTTGGTGAAGATATCCGCACGATTAAATTCTTCCGTTTCAAATGGTTTGAATTTCAAGGTGTGCAGATGGCTATCGCGCGTTCTGGCTGGTCTAAACAGGGCGGTTTTGAGATTTATTTGCCTGATACTGCATTAGGCACAGCGCTGTGGGATGCGATTGAAGCAGAAGGTGAGCCATTCAACCTGCGCGCTGGTTGTCCGAATCTGATTGAGCGTATCGAAGGCGGCCTTTTCTCTTTTGGTAATGATATGACAAGAGCTGAAACACCATTGGAAATGGGGCTTGAGAAATATTGTAGCCTTGATAGCGCGCATAATTATATCGGCAAAGAGGCGCTTTTGCGCCAAAGAGATGCAGGGCTTACACGCAAAATCAGAGGCCTCATCATGGATGGTGAAAAAGTAACGCCATTATCAATCCCATGGCAAATAGAGGAGAAGGGGCAGAATATTGGCTTTGTGACCTCAGCGGCTTACTCACCAGATTGGGGACAAAATATCGCCTTTGCTATGTTGAATATGGATTATGCCGAAACAGGGCAGACGCTAACCATCACATCAACTGTTGGCACGCATAAAGCAACAGTATGTGATATTCCGTTCCAAAAATAATCAGATGATTATCTAAAATATCTTAGCGGGCATTTGGCACGAAGAGCTGACTGCCCGCTTTTTGGTAGGCGCCAATGGCACTTTGGCCAGTCTCACTGATAAGCCAATTGGCAAATATCTCTGCTAGATCCTCACGCGCATTCGGGCAGGCAGTGCGGGCAATTGGCACAATGCCATATTGATTAAACAGCATCTTATCACCCTCAAATAAAATGCGATGATTTTGTTTATTGGCAAAGGTAAGCCATGTGGCACGGTCGCTTAGCGTATAGGCCTGCTTTTCAACAGCTAAATTCAATGTCGCCCCCATGCCTGTCCCTGTTTCAAGGTACCATGTCCCGCTATCAGGGCGTGGATCATAGGAGGCTGTCTTCCACAAACGTAATTCCGTTTTATGTGTCCCGCTATCATCTGCACGAGATGCAAAAGGTACCTGACGCGATGTAATATTTTGCAGAGCTTCAATAGCAGAAGAGGCAGACGATAAGCCAGCAGGGTCATCATTAGGGCCAATAATCACAAAATCATTATACATCACATCTTTGCGATATAACCCATAACCATCCTCAACAAAGGCGATTTCATCTTCTGTTGAATGGATAAGAAGCGCATCACCATTACAGCTGCGACCATTGGCCAACGCTTTGCCTGTGCCAACAGCCACCACATGAACAATAATACCTGTGTCTTTATGAAATTCTGGCAAGACTGCGTCATATAGCCCCGAATTAAGTGTTGATGTCGTTGATTGCAGAAGCAATTTATCCGCAAAGGCGGATGAGCTGTAAGGTGAAAAAACAGCCAAAACACCTAAAAAAGCACAAATTTTTGCTAAAAAAGAGCTAAATTGACGCATTTTTACAAATTTACCTTCTTTTTGGACGCCGTTGAGCAGCTGTTAAATCACAAAGCGCGTTTACTGAAAATTTCATACCCCAAATAGGTGAGGGGTGAAAGTGCTTTATCATAAAGCAAATTCCTTTTATGGTGCCACCATAAGGCAAATTTGCCATCATTTTATGCCAAGATAAAACAATATGTCAGACACACAACAATTAATGAATGGATTTATGCGTATGGCAGTAGACAATGCTGTACTAGCAGGGAATTTAATTTTCGAGATAGACGAAACAAATCTTGTGCCAGGACAAGATCTTGAATTATATCCTGGCAAAATATTTAGAAGACAAGGAGGAGCACCTGGACAAGCATTATTTGCGACAAGCTACCCAAATGTATCTAATCAAAATATGCAAATGTTTGATAAAGCCAGAGTGCTCTCCGATGAAGCGACAGGTATACCATCCTTTTCTCATGGTCAAACAGGAGTTACAGGAACAGGTAGAACTGCAGCAGGAATATCTATGTTAATGGGAGCTGCACAGCTTTCTATTAAATCAGTTATTAAAAACATAGATGACTATTTGCTACAACCTCTAGGTGAAGCCTTTTATGCATTCAACCAACAATTTGATTATGATGAAGAGATAAAAGGAGACAT
>WTHV01000255.1 GCA_011525265.1 Alphaproteobacteria bacterium
CTGATAGTCTGTGGAATCCATTCTGAATTATCCGTATAAAAGTGAATATTTTTCTTAATTATATCATATAATTTAGAATTTTTGGATTTTTGTTCATTATTTTGTTTTAGCGCCTCGTTATTTGCGCTAGCCATCAGCCTCAGATTCAATATAAAGGAGGCCATCGTGGCTGATAGACAACATCCTCAAACCGTAGCACTTCATGGCGGTGATTATCGCAAAGATGGGAGCGCCAATTCAGTCGCTGTGCCGATTCATCAGACAACCTCTTATCAATTTGATAATGCCGAACATGCCAGCAAGTTATTTGCCCTGCAAGAATTGGGGAATATCTATACCCGCATTATGAACCCCACAACGGACGTTCTTGAAAAACGTCTTGCGGCTATTGAAGGGGGTGCGGCGGCGGTTGCTGTGGCTTCGGGAAGCTCTGCTGTGGCACTCGCCATTCAGAATGTCGCATCGGCAGGTGATAATATTGTCGCCTCACCGCATCTTTATGGTGGCACTTATAATCTGTTTACCAATACGCTAAAGCAGATGGGCATTGAGGTGCGCTTTGCAGATCCCAAAAACCCACAAAGTTTTGCAGACCTCAGCGATGAGCGCACACGTGCCTTTTTCGCAGAAACACTCCCTAATCCTAAGCTTGTGCCATTTGATATTAAGCCTGTGGCCGCTATTGGGCGCGCGTTGGGCATCCCCTTGATTGTTGATAATACAGCCGCACCTATCACCTGCAGACCATTTGATCATGGCGCGGCTGTGGTGGTGCATTCTTTGACGAAATTCATAGGTGGGCATGGCACGTCAATTGGCGGTGTTATCATTGATGGTGGCAATTTTGACTGGTGTGCAAAGCCAGAACAGCAACCGCAATTTAACACAGAAGATCATAGCTATCATGGCGCGATATGGGGAAAGCTTATTCCAGAGGCATTGGGCGCACCAATCGCTTATGCTATCCGCGCACGTGTTGTCCTGCTTCGTGACCTTGGTCCTGCTTTATCGCCAACAAACGCCTTTTATCTTATCCAAGGGCTAGAGACATTATTCCTGCGTTTCCGCGAGCATCAGGCAAATGCAAAGGCAGTGGCAGATGCGCTAGCAGGGCATGAGGCTGTCGCAAATGTGATCTATCCTGGTCATTTCACAGGCGATGATAAACTATTGGTCGACCAGTATCTGACGCAAGGTCATGGCGCTTTGGTTGGTATTGAATTGAAAGGCGGCATTGAGGCTGGTAGAGCCTTTATTGATAATCTGAAAATGGTCTATCACGTGGCTAATATCGGCGATGCGAGAACCCTTGCCATCCACCCTGCCTCAACCACACATTCTCAATTAACCCCAGACCAACAATTGCAAGCTGGCGTAACACCAGGATATGTCCGCCTGTCTGTGGGTATTGAGCATAGTGATGATATCATAGCCGACATCACCCAAGCGTTAAGCCCCGCCTAAGGGAGCGCGTGATGTAAGGCTATGATCTAACAAACAAGCACCACCCCTATCATAAAGCCGCATATTTTCATTGGCTGGGTAGGGGCGGGGCTGTCTTATCCAATTAGGCTAGGCAAGAACAAGATGATGCCAGGAAATGCTATCAGCACTGCGATGGTGATAACGTCTGCAATGAAAAAAGGTGAGGCGCCTTTAAACACATCTTGAACACTTAATTCTGGTCGTACCCCTGCCACAACAAAGCAATTAAGGCCAATAGGGGGGGTAATCAGGCATAATTCAGCCATCTTGACAACTAAGATCCCAAACCATATTGCGGCGTGCTCTCCTGACATGCCAAAAGTAGAATCTGCTGCGCTGACATCTATCCCACCATTCATCGCCATCACAACAGGGAAGGTAATGGGTAGGGTTAAAATCATCATGCCGATCGCATCCATAAACATACCAAGTACGACATAAACAAGCAAAATCAAAAGCAGGATAATGATCGCTGGCTGATCAAGGCTTGTTATCCAATTTTCAAGATATTGCGGGACGCGGGCGAAGCCCAAATAGCGCACGAAAATTAAAACGCCCCAAATCATGGAAAAAATCATCGCTGATAATTTCGCTGTTTCAGCAAGCGCTTTTTTCAAATCGCCCATCTTCATACCTTGCATAAGCGCCACACATAAGATGACAAATGCGCCTAGCGCCCCTGCTTCTGTTGGCGTTGCCCATCCTGTGGTAATAGAGCCGATAATCACAGCCACCACAAAAAAGATAGGCATGGTTCCCGGCAAAGAGGCAAAACGCTCTGACCATGTAAAACCGGTCACAACTGGTCCTAAATCTGGTTTTCGTTTCGCCATAAAAATAATCAAAGCACCATAGATTAAGGCAGAGACCAAACCTGGCAAAAATCCTGCTAGAAGCAATAAACCAACTGAACTTTCGGTGATGATGGCATAAACCACAAGCAAGGCAGAAGGCGGGATAAGAGAGGCCAATGTGCCACCTGCGGCAACCACACCGCCTGCAAAGCGTTTTTCATAGCCAAGCTTTAACATCTCAGGAATCGCGATGCGCGCAAAAACAGCTGAGGTGGCAAGTGATGCCCCAGATAC
>WTHV01000104.1 GCA_011525265.1 Alphaproteobacteria bacterium
ACCGGACTATGCATAACATAAACAATGGCACTATAACAGAAAAGGACGCGGTGGGTGAGCGCGAAGTCGCCCTCTGGCACAAGCGTGTTGAGATGAATTTGCTTATCTTGGCACAAAAAGCAGAGCTTATCACCTATGATGCGCTTGCCACCTCAGCTGATATAGCGCCGCCACACCGCATCCATAAATTGACCTTATTCCTTGAGACATTAATCGCACAGGATATCTCTCAAAATGCGCCGATTAGGGCAAGTGTGGTCATTTCAAAAATAAGAGGCCTGCCAGCGCCTGGTTTTTTTGCGTGCCTGCAAGATCACGGGATTGCAGTCTCAAAAGGCGCTGAAAAAGCACTTCATGAGAGGCTGTTAAAAGCGGTTAACCCTGCTTTTCAATCGTAAAATGAAAGGATGACCCTTTTGTTTCTTGGGCACATAATTTATGGCCTGACGTTTCACAAAAATGGGCAAAATCAAGAGGCGCGGCAGGGTCATCAGCGATAAAAATTAGCTGAACGCCTTGCGATGCCTCTTTTAACGCGCGGCGTGCTTTTAACACAGGCAGAGGGCATTTCAGACCTGTGAAATCATGAATGGTCAGCTTCTCATCATCAGCTTCAGACATGGTATCTAAACCTTACCGCTTTTATATCTTATCTCAGAGCTGAAAATACCACGTCTCAAACAGAAGGCAACTTGCTTTCTTGGGCAGGGTGAGGCTAAAACATAGCATGACAATTTGGGGCATCATCATCGGCGGCGCGGCTGGCTTTGCATTAGGCGGGCCAATTGGCGCATTATTGGGCGCGGCGGCAGGGCATGTGGCAGGGCGTGGCCTTGCCCAAGTTGTGGCACCTGAGCAAACACGCAATGTGGCCTTTACGGTGGCCGTCATTGCACTTTCTGCAAAGATGGCACGCACCGATGGTGTCGTCACGCAATCAGAGATTAATGCCTTTCGCAGCCGCGTAGATATTCCCCAAAAGGATATTGCGCAGGTGGCAAAATTTTGGGATTTGGCGCGGCAAACACAAGATGGCTTTCAATCTTATGCCAAGCAAACCGTGACGCTATTTGGTGAACGCGCGCCTATCTTAGAGCAATTGCTTGATTTATTATTTCATATTGCCAAAGCAGATGGTGATATCACAGAAGCTGAATGGGCCTATTTGCGCGAGACTGCTTTTATTTTTGGCTATGATGACAGAGAATTTGAGCGCTTATCAGAAATTTACGGCTCTGATAATCCGCCGCCGCACCATATTCTAGGCATTGCAAAAGATGCCTCACTTTCTGAAATTAGAGCAGCATGGATGCGCCTTGCAAAAGCGCATCACCCTGACCATCTTGTGGCCAAAGGTATGCCCGCAGAATTTATCGATAATGCCACCGACAGGCTTGCTAGAATTAACCGCGCTTATGAATTATTGCGCGCCCAACATGACAATAGAAGCGTGAATTAAGATGGCGACACCCCCGCTTTTGACCCTTAGTGATGTTGGCGTAAATCTAGGTGATAGATGGTTATTACGCAATGTCGATATGTCTATTCATCATGGCGACAGGCTTGCGCTTGTTGGTCGCAATGGGGCCGGCAAATCAACCTTGATGAAACTTATCACTGGCACACAAGAAGCAGATGAAGGAACAAGATGGGTAGCCCCGCAAACAGATGTCGCCTACCTGCCGCAAGTACCAACCATCAAAGGGGTGATGTCTTTGGCCTCTTATGTGGCAGAGGGTCTTGATGATAGCCATGAGATTTATCGGGCAGAGGCTTTGCTTCAAAAAATGGGTATGGACCCTGCGCGCATGACGGAAGGCCTATCGGGGGGTGAAGCACGACGTGCGGCGCTTGCAAGAGCTTTGGTGAAAAAGCCTGAAGTGCTGCTGCTTGATGAGCCTACAAACCATCTTGATCTGCCAACCATCCAATGGCTGGAAGGCCTGTTGCGTGAACGCCAAGGGGCGCTTGTTCTCATCTCGCATGATAGAGCCTTTTTACGCGCACTTGGCACAGGTATGATTTGGATTAACCAAGGTACATTGCGCACCAGAACAGGCCCATTTGATCAATTTGAAGACTGGTCTGATGCGATTGAACAAGAAGAGAGTGTGCGCCTTGCAAAATTAGATAAAAAGATTGCCGAAGAAACCCGCTGGTCACGCCAAGGCATATCAGCACGTCGCAAACGCAATCAAGGTCGTTTGCGTGAATTAGCAAATCTGCGAATCCAACGCGCCAGAGAAGGCGGCATTACCGCACGGTCTATGTCTATCACAACGGGCAATGCTGAGGGCGGTGGACAGGTTGTCTTAGAGGCAAAAGATATCTCGCTTGCCATTCCAACACCCGCAGGAGACAGACAGCTTGTCTCACATTTTAATGCCCGCATAAGACGCGGTGACCGGATTGGCGTCCTTGGCCCAAATGGCGCAGGTAAATCATCTTTGGTACGCCTGTTGTTAAAGCAAACACAGCCCGATTCAGGTCATGTCAAAACAGGTTTTGGTCTCCTGCCTGCCTATTTTGATCAATCACGCGAAGCTCTTGATCAGACAGGCTCCCCTTGG
>WTHV01000047.1 GCA_011525265.1 Alphaproteobacteria bacterium
CTGCCATTATGTTGCTGTGCCACCTGTTGGACAATCGAAAGGCCAAGCCCAGAGCCTTTGCCCTCATCACCTTGGATAAAACGCTCAAACAGCCTATCAACATCCTTTGCGTTGATTAAAAGACCATTATTGGCAATGGTAATGACAAGATTTTCCTGATCAATAAAGGCGCTCACAGCGATTTCATCAAGCTTATCACCGCCATGTCGCACCGCATTATCAACTAAATTGGTTATGGCTTGTTCCAGCATAACAGGGTCTAGCATGGCCTGTGTGGCGCCTGTATCAAGGGCAAAGCTTATCTCAATTTGTTTGTGCATATATTTTTCGACAATTCGTGTTGCAACCCCTTGAATATAATCTGATAAGAGAACGCATTCTTTGCTGGCGTTTTGATGTTTTAGGCGCTCGAAAGATAACATTTGTTCTGTCAAATGCGCCAAATCTTGTGAGGCTGACATAAGAGAGGTAATACGCGCTCTTGCCTCTTTTAACGTTTTGGCATCATAGGCCACCTGTGCCATTGATGTAAGCGCGGCAATCGGGTTGCGAAGCTGATGAGCCGCATTTGAGATAAAATTATCTTTTTGTGATTGAGTCTTAGTGACTTCTTGAAACAATGAATTCAGCACCATCACAATATGGCGCACTTCTTGCGGTACGCGGCGCATGATAGGGCTCAAATCAGAGCTGCTACGTTTCTTTAGAGCCTCTTCTAGATTGCCAAGCGGGCTAAGGCCAAGACGAATGCCGAAAAACACGACAATAGCCACCGTGCCAATCAGAAGCACGGCAATGACCGCACCACGAAAGGCTAGACCTTGTGCAAATGTCATACGCTCAGATTTGTTTTGCCAAACAGTGACAATGACTTGGCCTGTTAACCTGTCTACCGTGCCAATTTGCCGTAATTGCACAACGCTGACATCTTGGCCTCTATGTGTTGAATCAAAAAAGCGCAAAATATCATCGTCAACCAATTCAGTCTCATTCGCGCGCGGCGGCGGGGAATACCCATTCACAAAACCGCCATCAGGCCCGCTTACATGATAAAAAAAGCTAGAGCCAGACGCTTCTTCAAAAAAGGTTTTCGTATTGGCAGATAGATTTTCACCTTGTGTGACAATCAGGTCGCGGTAAATGGCAAGGGCAATGATAGAGAGTTTTTGATCAAACACCGCCTCTGATGAAGCCGTTGACCCACGATATTGCCAGCCAACAGCCAAGGTGGCCACAATCAGCAAAGGAGACAATATTAAAACCAAAAGGCGAAAGCGCAGGGAATTATGAAATGTCATGCCTCATCAACCTGTAAATAATAGCCAAGCCCTCTGACTGTTTTCACGGTGACCCCATGAGGGGCGATTTTCGTGCGCAAGCGAGAAATAAGCACTTCGACTGTGGCGTCATTAATATCAGCCCCAACACCATAGATCTGGTCAATCAAATTCGCTTTTGCCACAAGCTGATTGCGGTTATGAAACATCGCTTTAAAGGCTTGAAATTCTTTGGCTGTTAAAAGCAAATTCTCATTATTGGCTGAAATATATTGTCCTTCATGATGGACTTCTAATTGACCAATAATATCTGTTTTATTTTGTAAATTCGGTGTGCGGCGTAATAGAGCGCGTACCCGTGCGTCTAATTCTGTGAAATCAAATGGTTTCGTCAGATAGTCATCTGCCCCCGCATCAAGGCCTGTTACCCTGTCCGTGATTTGGTCGCGTGCTGTTAGCATTAATACAGGTGTTTGAATGCCTGATTGGCGCGCAGAACGCACCACAGATAGGCCTGAAAGATAGGGCAGGTTGATATCTAGCAGACAGCAATCAAAGCTCTCTTGGCACAAAAATTGTAAGCCTTGTTCCCCGTCTGTTGTGAGTGTTACCGAATGACCACCATCCCTAAAGTGCAAAGATAGCGCTTCTGCCAATGTCTTGTTATCTTCAATAATCAGTAAATGCATAGGCGCTTGTAGGTTTCATGTAAGGTTGAGAGTCTAATGTCAGTGTAATCATTAATAGTGAAACAGTTAAGTCTTGTTTCACTGGTTATGTCATTTTCATTTTGGGAGGTTATTATGAAAAAATTGACAAATATGGTGTTAGGTGCCGCAATGGCAACAGGCCTAACAATTGCGGCATCATTGCCTGCAACTGCTGCTGATTTTAGCGGCAAAACAATTGAATGGACAATTCCATTCTCAGAAACAGGTGGTTCTGCGAAATGGGCGAACTTCTTTGCCCCGTTGATCTCTGAGCATATGGCAGGCAACCCAACAGTTGTTGTGAAATTTATGCCGGGTGCTGGTTCAACAAAAGGTGCGAATTGGTTCCAAGGTCAAAGCCACACAGATGGCCTAACAATGTTTGGCTCATCAGGTTCAACACAATTCCCATATCTTTTGGGTGATCCGCGCGTGCGCTATGAATATAAGGATTGGATTCCTGTCATGGCCTCAGGTACGGGCGGTGTTGCTTATTTGAACGCTGAAGATGGCAAATTATTTGATGGCTCAGCGAATAACCTGCAAGGCAAGACATTCATCTATGGTAACCAAGGTGC
>WTHV01000254.1 GCA_011525265.1 Alphaproteobacteria bacterium
GCTCAACCTTGGGTAATGGCTATTGGAACGATTTGCCAGACACCAGAGACTGTCAGGATAATGAGAAATATCAACCTTGTGGCTATTATGTTGAATATGGCGGCAGGCCAGGTGAATCGCTCAACTCGCTTGTGTATGAGCGGACAATTGACCTATCGGCCCAGCGTGAATTCTGTGCCCAAAATTAGCCTAATATTCGTTTAAGTTAAGGGTATAAAAGCTGCCTTGGATATTGGCAATTTCGCTTGTATAGAGTGCCATGCCAAAACGTTCTGATATGGCACAAGAGGCGATAAGGTAACGGTGGTACCTGTCATCACCATTATCATCTTGTGAGGCTGCCTTCCCCTTATCCACAACAAAGGTAATAGCTTGTCTGTCATTAATTGTGCTGATGGTTGAATAGACAGCATTTGTTAATGTAATCAGGCTATTGCCTGTTCCCATAAGTCTTGGATCTGCGCGGTCAATGCGGTTTTGACATGACGTGGCAAGGTTGCGTGAGGCAGGCGTATGTGTGCTGTTAAAATAGCCAGGCATACCGCCAGATGATTTGGCAACATAAACTGTTAGCTCAAGATTCTCGCGTGCTTCTACGTTTAAGAAGGACGTGACTTGGCCTTGGACATTGCCTTGCTTGGTTGTATCTACAAGGCCAAGCAACGGAATGGCAGCAACTGACATCACACCAACAATCAGCACAGCTGCGACAAGGGCAAAGCCGTCTTGTTTTTGCGGCAGAGCCGATAGTAATTTGCGCACTTCCATAGCCTTAACCTTTACTCATCAATCTGCATCAAATTGGTAGTCATGCGTTGGTCTTACTGTACCTGATTTGCGTCAAAAGACACGTTAAAACAACATATTTTCAGAAAATTACGCGGCAATAAGGGATCATCCAAAGCGGTAATTGTTGGTTTTGGTTGATTTCATGCACAAATATAGGCAAAAGAGGGGCGTATTTTAATCAAGCGCTTCATCTCCTCTGGTTATGTGCTAGCGGGTAGGGGCCGAAACGAAAAGAGAGTCGCCATGAATATCGAAAAAATCGCTATCGGCAAAAATCCCCCTGAAGATGTGAATGTGATTATTGAAATCCCAGCAGGCTCATCTCCTGTGAAATATGAGGTAGACAAAGAGTCAGGTGCTTTGCTTGTTGACCGTTTTATCCATACACCAATGCATTATCCGGTAAATTATGGTTTTGTGCCTCATACATTATCTGATGATGGCGACCCGATTGATGCGTGTGTTTTAACGCCAATGCCAATTGTGCATGGTTGTGTTATTGCAGCGCGCCCAATTGGCGTTTTGATGATGGAAGATGAATCAGGTGTTGATGAAAAGCTTCTATGCGTGCCTGTTGATAAACTTCACCCTTATTATAAGGATGTAAAAACTGTTAGCGACCTTCAGCCAATCGTGCTTGAGCAAATTGGTCATTTCTTTGAACATTACAAAGATTTGGAAAAATCAAAATGGGTCAAAGTTCAAGGCTGGGAAGGTGCTGATAAAGCACGTGAAATGATCACAGCGGCTGTTGAACGCGCGAAATAAACGCGGGCTTAATATTTCGAATATGTGCGGGTGCGGGGCGTTAGTCCCCACCCGCTTTTTGTTGCGCCAATGGAGATAAGAGGCAAAAGCTTATCTTCGCGCAATCTAGCAAGATGACCAGTGACATCATGTGCTAGAATATCATCCACGCTGACATCTTCTACATGACCTTCTTCGGCAAGCTTGCTAAAGGCCATCATCACTTTCTTTATGCTCATCCTATGCCCTTTCATCACAGTCTATTGTGGGCGCTTCACGTCTTTAAAACCCTATCATAGGCGCTTATCTGGTGACAATTTGATTTCATTATGCTAAGTCAAAGATGCCTAAGACCAGCTGGTGGGAGAGTGTTATTGATGTATCAATAACCGCCGAAGGAGCAAAGCCTCAAGAAACTCTCAGGCAAAAGAACCGCAGCTGGTGGGCAATCTGGAGAGAGGTCAGAGAGTGCTGGCCCACCGACGGGGAATTATTTTGCCAATTTGGCAAAGTCAAAAGCTCTCAGGTCCCATGACAGATGAGGCATTCATCCGCAAAAGCACATAAGCCGCAGTGGCTTGGTGGTTCTGCGATAGTGGTAAATGCTGTCATAATGGGGTTTTAATATGAAAAAAATAGCAGTTGTCGGCGCCGGTATCACTGGTATGTCATCCGCCTATACTTTGGCGAAAAAGGGTTATTCTGTCACTGTATATGATAAAAATCGCTATGCAGCGATGGAGACATCTTTTGCAAATGGTGGCCAATTATCTGCCTCTAATGCTGAGGTATGGACGAGGTGGCAAACGATCTTCAAAGGCCTGAAATGGATGATGAGGTCAGACGCGCCGTTATTGGTCAATCCAAAACCATCAACTCATAAAATTGGCTGGATGCTCGAATTTATGTCAAACATCCCCCATTATGAATCAAATACAGTGCGCACGGTCGAGATGGCTGTTGCCTCTCGTGACTTTATGACAGAGATGGCCGAAGAGGCTGGGATTGAATTTAACCGTGTGAATCAA
>WTHV01000258.1 GCA_011525265.1 Alphaproteobacteria bacterium
ACAAGCTCTATGATGAGAACCCCTCTGCTGACCTCAACACTGTCTTAACAGCGTTAGAAGGTCTATCAGGCTCAGATTATGAAGATGCGATTGGCTCACTTGATATTGATGCACCGCAAGCGATTGCCGCGACAACCTCACAAAATATTCGCACTGTTAATGGCTTTATCGCCCAACGGGCTGCCATTCAATCTGGCGGCAATTCTGCGCGTCAGACTATGCGCATGATGATGAGTGCAGAGCCTTTATCAGCTGATAATAAATTATCGGTAAAAGAACGTCTTGCCGCCCATAGCCGCAAGGGTATGTGGGTGAAAGCCTATGGCGGTGATGGTGAGAAAAAGCCCCTAAAAGAGCTTGGCGTCAATGGCTATGATTATGATTATAGCGGCACAACGATTGGCTTTGATCTTGAATCAGAGACTATTAAAAATGGCCTTGCCATTACATTAGAAAAAGGGTCGGTCACAAGTAATAAAAGGCAAGGCTATCAAGAATATGAAACAGTCATGTTGAATTACCAAAACACCCAATTCTTCAAAGATGGTGACAGCCTGTCTTTATCAACCGCTATCGCGATGACGAAAGTTGATAATGAAAGATATATTGACATCGGTGCGATTGACCGCACAGCAAAGGCAGATTACCAAACCTATACCCTTGACCTAACAGCAGGCTATAGCTTTGCCCCGATGCGCCTTGGGCCACTTAGCAATGACCTTACCCTATCATTTGGCCTTAATTACAATACAAGAGAAAGCTACCGCGAGACTGGTGCTGATTCTTTGAATTTGACGGTTGATCCAAAACATACCGCCAAAGCACAGCTTGGTTTGGAAAATACCTTCTATCTCTATAATGACAAGAAACAAGGCAGCCGTTTTATGCCGTTTGTTAGCGCAGGCCTTTTTGCCTCTCGTCACCTGACCAACACAGCCACAAAGCAAGCTTTTGCAGGGGCATCAAAAGCGAAAGTGATAACAGATAGAGATCAAGAAGCCCATGGTGAAATTGGCCTTGGCTTTGTCCATATCGAAGAAGATGATGATGAATTGCGTTTCTTGGGCAAGGCGAAATATTCAGACAAGGTGACAGAATATTCTGCCTCTCTCGATTATGGGGTGAAATTCTAACTTTCACTTTTCACCAGCAAAATCACTAGACAGCTATTGATAATTGATAAAAGCTTAGCCAGATACCCCTCATCTGTCTTGAAATGCTCTCCACTATGCGCGCGCAAACACCAGCTTCACACCCCCCATCCGTGCCTGTCCATTTCCTTGGCATGTCACAGATTGTAAGCTATGGCTTTTTATTCTATGCCTTCGCCCTTTTGCGTGAACCACTTGGACAGAAACTTGGCCTTGCGCCCACAATTATCCTGACTGCTATCAGCGCATCACTGCTTATTCAAGGGGCGCTGTCTTATATTGTTGGGAAATGGGCTGACCATTTTGGCGGGCTTCGTGTGCTAGCGAGCGGCTTTTTCATTGGCGCTATTGGCATAGCCAGCCTTGTATTTGTCACCAACCTTATCATGATGATGTTTTGTTTCATTCTGATAGGCATCGCCATTGCCATGTGTACCTATGAGGTGGCCTTTAGCACTGTGGTTCAATTAGATGAGAAGCGCTCACGTTGGCTTATCTCAGTTGTCAGCTTTTATGGCGGTGTTGCAAGCTCCTTGGCATGGGTGACATTACAACCGCTTTTAACGGAATATGGCTTTGCGATTGCCTGTGCTTTTGCCGCTTGTCTACTTTTCATCATGGGTCTTATGGCAAGCTTTCATGCCCGCAAGCAAGCACAGCCACACAAGGCTAAAGGCCAGATTGCACCCTTTCATTTTGCTAGCTTACAATCATCAGAAAAGCGCGCTCTTATCATCCTAGCTAGTGCCAATGGGATTGAATATTTCACCTTTGCCGCCACAGCGTTATTTTGGATAAGATGGTTTACTGATTTATTTGGTGATGTGACAATTGCTGTTTGGCTTGCCGCCCTTTATGGCCCTTTTCAAGTTGTCGGGCGCCTGCTTGAAATGCAGTTAGCCAAGAAAATAGATGCCCGCATAACTGGGCTGATTGCCGCCTTATTAACGCCGTTAACATTGTTCCTTGCCCAATTTGCAGATATCAGGCTTGCCATTATAACAATGGTATTTTTTGGCATTGGACATGGCATTTTGACTGTGACATTTGGCTTTGTCACAAATCTGTATTTTCGGGCAGAAATCTATGGTCGTGCCAAAGGTATCATTGCGGCACCGCGGGCGGTTGGCATGGCATCAGGGCCACTTGTGGCAGGTCTTATCTATGCCTATAACCCAGCTTATTTCATGCCAAGCTTTATCGCATCATCAGCAATTGTCGCAGGTTTAATAGGCCTATTATTGCGCCTGAAGCCGACAAATGCTGTGCATATAAGCTAACAATTATTGACCTTTGACAAGGCTATTTTGCGGGTCATATAAGGCCTCATCTAAGAGAGTTGCATCAAAGCGCTCACCTAGAATCCCTACGTGCAATGATGAAAGATCAGCTGTTGAATTCACAAATCCAAAGCCGATTGTGCAATCAGCACGCGCGCCATAACCAGCAGAGGTGATAGAGCCTATCTGCTGGCCATTTGCAAAAATAGGGTCACCCCCATGAGGTGCAGCGTGCGTGGCATCAATACGCATGGTGATAAATTGCCAGTTACTTTTCCGCCCTATCAAGGCCTGCTTGCCAATGAAATCCCCTTTTTCTGGCTTCACAAACATATCTAGGCCTGTTTCATAGGGCGAGAATTCAATCAGCAAATCAGATTTCCAATGACGATAGCCTTTTTCAAGGCGCATTGATTCTGCGGCATAAAGACCAAATGGTTTCAGATGATATTCTGCCCCACCAGCCATCAGCGTACGCCACGCAAGATACAAAGATTCCATTGGGATATGAAGCTCGAAAGCAAGTTCACCAGAAAAACTGACAGCCATGGCATAGGCACGGGCATGACCGATGGTGATTTGCTTACTGCGCATCCATGGCAACCCATCTGCTGATAGATCATCACGCGGACATAAACTTGCCAAAAGTGCGCGTGATTTTGGCCCTGCAAGAACCAATATGGCATGAGAATTGGTTAAATTCTCTAATGTGACAGAGCCATCATCTGGCAGATGTGATGTAAGCCAATCCCAATCATGACACTCTGCTGCGGCCGCACAGCCATACCAATAATGCCCCTCATCAATCTTAGCGATTGTCGCCTCAGCCAATACAGACCCTTTATGATTAAGCAAATAACATAAAGAGACTTTGCCAATTGTTTTTGGTACTGTGGAACAGCTTAATTTGTTCAAAAAGGCTTCTGCACCAGCGCCTTTAACAGCGATACGTCCAAAGCCATTGACCTCCATCACACCCACATTTTCAGCAAGATGGCGCACTTCAGCAGAGACGACATCTTTGGTCGCCTGATAGCGATAAGATGGGATATGCTCAAAATCATCTGATGGTTTAAAGAAGGTCGCACGCTCCCAGCCATTCACAACGCCAAATTCAGCACCCATCTGATCTAGCACAGGATAAAGCGGTGTTGTTTTCGCAAGCCTGCCAGCAGGGCGTTCTTCATGAGGCATATGGTAATGGAACTCATTTTGATAATCTTCAATAGATTTCAAAAGGGTAAATTCTGTATTGGCATGCTGTGTGAAACGGCGCGGGTCAAGGAACCAGCTTTCCCACTCTGTTTGCCCCTCGACAATCCATTCTGCCAATAATTTGCCATGGCCGCCACCTTCACCAATGCCAGCGCGAAGGCCTGTAATACAAAAGGCATTGCGCATCCCCGGTATTGGGCCAACAAGTGGCATACCATCAGGGGTATAGGTGATAGGCCCATTCACAACCGTATGAATCCCTGTTTGTGTCAAGGCTGGCATACGCTCAAAAATACGTTCCATATTATCAAGGCATCTATCAAGGTCATTTGGACAAAGCGCCATGGTAAAATTCGGGTCAATGCCGTCCATGCCAAATGACTTACAAGCCTGTTCATAAACACCAACAAGAAGGCCTTTTTTCTCTTGGCGTGAATAGAAATCATCACCCGGGTCACGGATGATTGGCACACGCTCTTCCATTTCCTCAAGCTCTTTAATCGGATCGGTCAGGAAATACATATGCTCCATAGACACAACAGGATGTTCAACGCCCATCATTTTGCCAATTTCATTGGCACGATATCCGCCTGCATTCACAACAATCTCAGCGCGGATATCCCCTTTTTCGGTATGGACAATCCATTCACCATTCTCAAGCTGTGTTAGGTCATTAACAGGGTTAAAGCGCACCACCTCTGCACCTGCTGCTCTGGCGCGCCGTGCCAAGGCTTGGGTGAGTTGAGAGGGGTCAATATCCCCATCAAGCGGGTCCCACCATGCCCCAAGCAAGCCGTCTGATGTCATTAATTTATGACGCCTTGCCGCCTCTTCCCCATCAATTAATTCAAAATCAATCCCAACACCTTTGGCCATTTGAATATGATGGCGGTAAATATCCATCTGGTCTTGCGTATGTGCTAGCCGCATACCGCCTGTAATGTGGTAATTAATCGGGAATTCTTCATCTGCGGCAAGTTCACGATACAAATTGATAGAATGGCGTTTCAAAAGGACAAAAGTCTGATTACCACCAAATTGCGTAACCTGCGCAGCCGCATGCCATGTTGAACCTGAGGTCAACTCATCACGCTCGATAAGCATGACATCTGTCCACCCCATTTGCGTTAGATGATACAGCGCAGAGCAGCCTGCAATACCGCCGCCAATAATCACAACTCTTGCTTGGTTACGCATTCCATTCCCCCACAAATGCCGCCCGTAATTTCATCTGTCTACACTAATGGGCTTGGTAAAATATTAGCAAATAAAATTAAATGAAAATTGCGTATTTTCTAAAATTAAGCCACAAATAAGGTCTAACGCAGTAAAATTAATAGGTGATATTGTGGATGATTTCACATTGAATCGGCGCGGTGCTGGGCGTGCGGCACGCCATAAGCAACGCCAGACCAAAGGGGCTATCGCACATCCCTGCCCACCAGGTCAATCAGGCGGGGCCTATCGTCCTCTAACTGATAAAGCTGTTACAGATATCATTGATACCGCCTATCGCCTCCTCTCAGAGATCGGCCTTGGTGAAGTGCCGCTTGAATTACAAGAGCTTGCCCTTGCCAAAGGCGCCTACCTGAATGAGGCAGGCCGCCTTTGTTATAGCCGCATGATGATTGAATCCATTATCGATATAGCGCCAAAATCCTTCATGCTTTATGGCCGTGATACAAAGCATGATATCGAAATTGGTGGGGTTAAGGTTTATTATGGGACAGGCGGTGCGGCTGTGCAGACCCTTGATAGCAATACCGGCTTGTACCGCGCCTCAACTTTGCATGATCTGTATGAATTTACACGCCTTGCTGACCAGATGGATAACCTTAGCTGGTTCACGCGCATTTGTGTTGCCACTGATGTGCCAGATATCTATGAGTTAGATTTAAACACCATCTATGCCCTTATTGCAGGAACACAAAAACACGTTGGCACAAGCTTTACCCTTGGCTCTGCGGTTGCGCCTGCCATTGCGATGTTTGACCATGCGATGGGTGGTGCGGGGGCTTTTGCAAAGCGCCCTTGCTGCAAGGTGCATATCAGCCCGATTATATCGCCCTTAAAATATGGCGAAGATGCCTTTGATGTTGCCAAGGCGGCTATTGCCCATAACATGCCTATTAATGCGATTATCGCTGCCCAATCAGGTGCCACAGCCCCTGCCCCACTTGCCGGTATGTTGGCACAGACCACCGCTGAGACATTGGCGGCTTTGATGATGGTGAATGTGATACAGCCAGGCCATCCGATGATTTTTTCAAATTGGCCCTTTGTGGTTGATTTGCGTACAGGATCATTCTCAGGCTCTGGCGGTGAGATTTCAGTTCTTAACGCTGCGGCTGCACAAATATCCAACGTACTTGGCCTTGTCAGCGGTGTCGCAAGCTCGATGGCAGATGCCAAAGCTGTTGATGCGCAGATGGGGGTTGAAAAAGGGCTATCCTCCCTTGCCGCAGGATTGGCAGGGGCAAATATGATTTATGAATCTGCTGGTATGATGGCAAGCCTTTTGGGCGCATCTTTTGAAGCCATGATCCTTGATAATGAAATGCTTGCCCTAAACCAACGCGCGATCAGAGGTGTTGAGGTCAATGAAGAGACCCTTGGCTTTGATGCTATCCGTCAAGCGGTTTATGGGGACGGACATTTCTTGGGTGGTGAGAATACGATGAATGCGATGTTGCGTGATTATTATTACCCCACACTTGCCAATCGTGACAGTCCAACAGTGTGGGAAGAAACAGGCGCACCTGATGCGTGGCACGCGGCCCAAACACGATTGGCACAATTACAATCAGAACCAAGAGACAATTATCTTTCGCAAGAGGCTGATGCACGGATAAGAGACCAATTCCCTATAAAGTTATCACGCAAGATTATCTATCGCTAATGACTAGCCCTATCACCTTTCACTCCCTAAAGTCGGTTCTTGTTATTGGCGCTGTAAATCGAGATATGAAAGCGCGATGCTGTGATCCAATTATGCATCTTGCTGATTCAAATAGCGCCATTATCTCACAGCATGATGGCGGTGTCGCACGTAATATAGCTGAAACGCTTGGCAGGCTTCAGGTGCCAACAACTTTTATATCTGCCTTTGGTAGTGATGACATCAGCCATACAATGCGCGCACATCTGGAAAGCCATAATATTGACCTCAGCCACGCAATAATCCATGAGAATATGCGTTCTGATATGTTCATCTCTATTCATGATGTGGATGGTGAATTGATCACAGCTGTCAATCAGATGACTCTCATCAAACATATCACGCCTGCCTATATCCATAGCAAGCAAGAGCTGATTGCTGCGGCTGATTTTGTGATTTGCGATTGTAATTTGCCACAGGAAACATTAGCCGCAATTGCCACTATTGAACGCTCAGGGCAACTTGTCATTGATGGGGTATCGTCTAGCAAGGTCATACGTATCCGCGAGATAATCGATGAAATTGATATCTTAAAAGTCAGCTACTTAGAAGCGCTTTTCCTTAGTGATGCCCATGAGAAATCAAGCGCAGAATCCTTGGTGCAATCGCTATATGATAAAGGGATTGGGCAGGTTATTGTCAGTGATGGGCCAGAGGGATTTTGCATAAATGATGGCGCACAAATTCATCATTTTGACGCCATAAGCTCAACCCCGCAAACGGTCACTGGCGCAGGTGATTGCCTGCTTGCTGGCTATATTTATGGCCTAGCAAGTGGCCAAACGATTATCAGAGCGTGCGAAATTGGACGCCAGACAGCCTTTCTGTCGACAAAATCTGTTGAATCGGTCAATAACTACATTACATTAGATAATCTTATACCCTAAAGGCGCTTTTTTCGTGACCTATCCTTCACTTCATATCACAGACGAAATCAAAAAGGCGCTTGCCTCTGGCACGGCAATTGTGGCACTTGAATCAACCATCATTTCACATGGCTTGCCCTATCCTGAGAATGTGAGTATCGCGCGTGCCATTGAACAGATGGTGCGCGATAATGGCGCTATCCCAGCCACCATTGCCATTCTTGATGGCAAAATTAAAATCGGCCTGAGCGCATCAGACCTTGAAAAATTAGCCCATCCAGATAGCAATGTTATCAAAGTATCACGCCGTGATATTGGCTCTGTTATCGCGCGCAAAGCCAACGGCGCCACAACTGTTGCTAGCACGATGATATTTGCAGAAATGGCAGGCATTTCTGTTTTTGCCACAGGCGGTATTGGCGGGGTGCATCAGGGTGCTGAAACTGATTTTGATATCTCAGCCGATTTACCAGAATTAGGGCGCACAAATGTTGCGGTGGTAAGCGCAGGCCCCAAAGCGATTTTAGACTTGCCCCTTACCATGGAATATCTTGAAACACATGGCGTGCCTGTCATTGGCTATGGCACAGATGAATTGCCTGCTTTTTGGTCTCGTCAATCAGGCATTGCCGTTACTGATAGAGCCGATACGCCCGAAGAGATCGCCGCCATCATGAAAACCAAATGGGCGCTTGGGCTAACAGGCGGATTGATGATTGCAAATCCCGTACCAGAAGCTGATGAGATAAAGGCAGAGGCTTTATCAGGCATCATCGCCCAAGCACTAGATAATGCCCGCAACAAAGGTGTTACCGGCAAAGCCATCACCCCATTTCTGCTTGATTGGATACGTCACAAGACAGATGGCAAAAGCCTTGCAACTAACCGGGCCCTTGTGATGAATAATGCGAAGGTGGCAGCGCAAATTGCTGTGGCCTATGCCAAAAAATAAGATAGGACTATTTTAGGCAAATCCGCGAAGTGGAAAATCACTATCTCTTTGCAACCAATTTTCAGCTGCGTAATTAGCCGCCCCATCAATCATATGAAGCGCATAAGCATAGCGCGATGCAGACGAATGATTGGCTGGTGAGAGATGTGGGAAACGACCATGAAGCAAAATCAGCGTGCCTTGTGGTGCAGGCAGAGCAACATCACATTCTGGCAGATCATCCTCTGATAAGTCTGTCTCTTATACA
>WTHV01000029.1 GCA_011525265.1 Alphaproteobacteria bacterium
ATAATGGCACAAAAACCTTCCATAAGACTTGGAAATCATTTGCGCCATCCATACGCGCCGCTTCTTCAAAACTCTGAGGGATAGATTCAAAGAAGTTACGTAACAATATGATGTTAAAAGCATTACAGGCAAAGGCGATGATGATGCCAATCATGCTGTCTAGAAGTCCCAAATCTTTCATATTAAGCCAAAATGGTATCATGCCAGCTTGGAACCACATGGTAAATGCAATCATCAAATTCCAAAAGCGACGACCGATAAGCTGTGGCCGTGATAAGGCATAGGCACCTGGAATGATAATTAATAGGGATGTGATTGTGCCTCCAATTGTATAAATGAAGGTATTGCCATAACTATTCCAAAATTGTGGCTCTGATAAAACATGAGCATAGGCAGATAATGTGACATCAATCGGGGTTAAAACCACCTTGCCAGCTCTTGCCGCGAAGGCAGAACTAAATGAAACCGACGCAATATATATGAACGGGTATAGGGTTGATAAGGCAAACAAGCCCACCAAAATGGCGTTAATTCTAACAAATAGCTTGTCACCGCGTGAATATAAATTCCAATTTTGCATAACGCTACCCCACTCCTACCACAATGATGTACGCGAGAAACGCTTTGAGATGCTATTGGCGGCCATCACCAGAATAAACGCCACAACAGCATTAAAGAAACCAGCAGCTGCAGCCAAATCATACTGACCAGATTGCAGACCTTGCCTGTAAATATAGGTATTAATCACATCTGCTGTCTCATATGTGGCTGGCTGATAAAGAAGGATGATCAACTCAAAACCAACTTCCATCAGATTGCCAATTCTTATGATCAACATAATGATGATAGTCGGCAAAATTGATGGCAATGTGATCTTCCAGACCATTTGCCAACGGCTAGCACCATCCACCACGGCACTTTCATATAAGGACGGATTAACGCCCGCAATTGCCGCCAAGAATATGATTGAGCTAAAGCCAGCCTCTTGCCAAATACCAGAACCAATAAAAATAGGCCTAAACCATTCCGCTTTGGTAAGGAAATAAACAGGCTCAAAGCCAAGCCAGCCAAGCACCGTATTAACAATACCAGCAGACGGGCTAAAGGCGGTAATAACGATACCTGCGATAATCACTGTTGATATAAAATGCGGAAGATAAACAATGGTTTGCGCGGAACGCTTGAAAACAGCATGAATAATCTCATTGAACATCAGCGCCAGTAAAATCGGCACAGGGAATCCAAATATAAGGCTGTAAAAACTTATGAGAAATGTGTTTTTAATCGCTCTTAAAAACTGCGAATTGCCAAACAGATCATTGAAATGTTCCATCCCCACCCATGGGCTGGCTTCAATGCCTCTAAAAATAGAATAATCCTTAAAAGCAATCTGTAGGCCATACATCGGCTTATATAAAAATACGATAAACCAAATGATCATAGGCGCGAGCATGGCATAAATTTGCCACTCACGCTTAAAATGATCAGCTAGCCAGACAAGCTGTTCTTTTACTGATTTTCGGTTGGTGTAGATTTTTCCACTTTTACTCATAGCGAAATCGCCTCACCAGTGCCTGCATCAAATAGCTTCACCATTGATGATGGCACAAAGACTTCACTCACTGATGAAAGATGGTCAATTGAGCCTTGTGTTTCTGTTTTGAAAACCAATTGATGTTCTGCATATTGCGCATGAAGCAAAGCCTCAGACCCAAGTGGTTCTACAAGGTCTAGTTCAATCGGAAGAGCTGTTGCGCCCTTTTCTTTTGTTAAAGTGACATGTTCTGGACGAATACCAAGAATGACTTCACGCCCAACATGACCAGCAACCTTCCCCTCGACTGCGATTGTCACGCCGTTAATATCAACACCTTTATTTGTAATGGTGCCTTTCATTTGGTTCATCGGAGGTGAGCCAAGGAAACCAGCAACGAAGATATTCGCTGGGTTCATGAACAATTCCATTGGTGTGCCAACCTGCTCAATGCGCCCATCATTCATCACTACGATTCTATCAGCCAGCGTCATAGCTTCAACCTGATCATGTGTCACATAAATCGATGTCACGCCAAGGCGGTTATGCAGCCTGCGAATCTCAGCACGCATCTGTGTACGCAATTTTGCATCAAGATTGGAAAGTGGCTCATCAAAAAGGAAAACCTTTGGATGACGCACAATCGCGCGCCCCATGGCAACACGTTGGCGTTGACCGCCAGATAAATCTGCAGGTCGCCTGTCTAAATAATCTGTCAACTCTAAGATTTCAGCGACATTTTTAATTTGATATTCAATTTCAGGCTTTGGCATACGGCGAATCCGAAGCCCAAAAGCCATATTGTCTGCCACATTCAAATGAGGATAGAGGGCATAATTCTGGAAAACCATTGCCACATCTCTATCTTTTGGGGCAATACGATTTACCGTTTTGCCATAAATAGACAATTCACCTTCGGTAATTTCCTCAAGTCCAGCTATCATGCGCAATGTCGTCGACTTACCGCAACCTGACGGGCCAACAAGGACAACAAATTCTTTTTCTTCCACTTGCAGGTTAATAC
>WTHV01000034.1 GCA_011525265.1 Alphaproteobacteria bacterium
CTTGCCACCTTATTAGGGGTCGGGCCTTCTGCCTTATCAAATTATGCCAAGCGCGGTGATATGCCATCAGGCAGGCGCACAGCCCTTGATAAGGCCCTGCGTCAAGAAGGCTATATCTGGAATGAGGCACGACAAGATTTTGACCTCCTACCCGTAAACTCACAACACATAGGCTCAGATAAGGCAAAACCTATCTGCCTGTTAATCATTACAGGTGGCATTGCCGCTTATAAATCATTGGAATTAGCGCGCCGCCTTATGGATGAGGGCTATCAAGTGCGCGGCGTGATGACGCAATCAGCCCAAGAATTTATCACCCCCCTCTCATTGGCTGCGCTGACAGCGGAGCGCGTTTACACTGAGCTATTCTCGCTAACAGATGAACAGGAGATGGGGCATATCCGCCTAGCACGCGAAGCAGACCTTGTTCTAGTCGCGCCTGCCACTGGCAATTTTATCGCAAAAATCGCAACTGGTCTGGCAGATGATTTGGCAAGCACATTATGTCTTGCCTCTGATGCGCCTATGTATTTTGCCCCCGCCATGAACCCTGTCATGTGGGCACAGCCTGCCACGCAGGAAAATTGCCAAAAGTTGCGGATGCGCGGCGCAGTACAAATTGGCCCTGCCACGGGTGATACAGCCTGTGGTGAGGTTGGCGAAGGTCGTTTTGCCGCTGTGCCAGATATCATAGCAAGCCTGCCAGCGATAGGCGATGATTTGACCGCAAATCGCCCCCTTTCAGGCCGACATATTTTAATTACCGCAGGCCCCACAAGAGAGCCCATTGATGGTGTCCGTTATATTTCGAATCATTCATCAGGAAAGCAAGGCTATGCTATAGCCACTGCCTGTGTTGCGGCAGGTGCGCGCGTGACCCTTATCAGCGGGCCCACAGAATTACCCGCACCAAAAGGGGTTGATTTCATCTCTGTTCAAACAGCCAAAGAGATGCATAAAGCGGCACATGATCATGCCACATCAGTGCCATTTGACTGTGCCATTTGCACAGCCGCAGTGGCAGATTGGCATATTGTGGGCGCAAGCCATCGCAAGATGAAAAAGACAGATCATTCCGCCTCGCCTGTTCTTGAGTTGGCAGAAAACCCCGATATTCTGAAAAGCTTATGCGAAATGGCACAACGGCCAAGACTTGTCATTGGTTTTGCGGCAGAAACAGAGAATCTCATCCCTGCCGCCATTGCCAAACGGCACAGAAAAGGCTGTGATTGGATTGTTGCAAATCAGGTTAACCCAACAAATAGCGTCTTTGGCTCAGACCATAATGACATTATCTTGATTCGCGAAGGCGAGGAGACAAGATGGCCGCAGACAAGTAAAATGGCCATAGCAGAACGACTTGCCACAGATATCGCAACCCACCTATCGCACCATCAAGAAGAGGCCTCTTACTATGTCACGCCCAAAGATTGACCTTGTGAAACTGCCTCATGGTGCTGATTTACCGCTACCTGCTTATCAAACAGATGGCGCAGCTGGTATGGATATTTATGCCGCCATTGCAGAAGATATTATCATCGCACCAGGCGACTTTACCGCCATTCCCACTGGCCTTTCGGTGGCCTTGCCAGAGGGGTTTGAAATTCAAGTGCGGCCGCGCTCTGGCCTTGCCTTTAAGCATGGCGTCACAGTGCTAAACAGCCCCGGGACCATCGATAGTGATTATCGTGGTGAGATTAAAGTCGCGCTGATTAATCATGGCACAGAGCCCGTGACCATCACCCATGGTATGCGTATTGCCCAAATGGTATTGGCAAAGGTCATACAAGGTGACTGGCAAGAGGTTGCCGCGCTTGATGAGACATCGCGCGGCACTGGCGGCTTTGGTTCAACCGGCACAGATTAGCCAGCAGAGAGACACAGCTTATGACAGAGCCTTTAACAGATGCTGAAATCACGCGCTATGCCAGACAGCTGATCTTGCCAGAAATTAGCGATGACGGACAAGATGCCATCAAAGCCACAAGGCTTGGGATCATTGGCGCGGGCGGCCTTGGCAACCCTGCGCTTGCGCTTGCGGCGGCAACTGGTTTTGGGCATATCACGCTGATAGATGATGATGTAATCGAAGCCACCAATTTCAATCGGCAATTCCTATTCACACCTGCTGATGAGGGCCAAGATAAGGCTGTTTGTGCCGCCGCCAAAGCCCAAGCACAAAACCCCCTTATCACAGTGACAAGCCAAAAGGCACGTTTTGATGAGGCCACTGCCAGTGATTTTGTCTTAGCCCATGATATCATCATAGATGCGAGCGATAATCCTGAAACGCGCCTTTGTGCCAACCGGACAGCCCTTGCCCATAATAAGCCGCTGATTTTTGTCTCTGCGATTCGTTTTGAAGGGCAATTGGCTGTTTTTGCGCCCCATGCTGATGGGGGTGAGCGCATGGCGTGTTATGAATGTTTGTTTCCGCATAATCCAAATGCCGCAGAGATTCCTAATTGCGCAACCGTTGGCATAGCAGGACCTATTACAACCATGATGGGCGCGATGGCTGTGCTAGAGGCTGTTAAGCTTGTCACCAAAATGGGAAGAATTGGCACCTCATTACAAGGAAAGCTTATGCTATTTGATGGGCTGTCTTGTCATATGGATGTGATAACAACAAAGCGGGACAATCATTGCCCCGCTTGTTCACATTTATCGTAAATCTAACCTGCCCTAGAGCATTGCCTGAACAACGCGATCAGGCGGGGTGTGACCATCAATAAAGGTTTGAATATTGATGATGACCTTTTGCCCCATATCTTGGCGACCTTCAATCGTGGCAGAGCCAATATGTGGCAAAAGTACCGTGTTTTTCAATTTGCGCAATTTGGCTGGGATTTCAGGCTCATTACGATAGACATCAAGCCCGGCACCAGCGATACCATTATTGCTAAGCAAATCAATCAGCGCATCTTCATCAACCACATCACCGCGTGAACAATTCACCAAATAAGCATGAGGCTGCATTAAACACAGACGTTCACGTGACAGCAAATTCTGTGTTGCAGGCGTTGATGGGCAATTCACAGATACAATATCCATGCGTGGCAACATCTGGTCGAGAGACTCCCAATATGTTGCCTCTAATTCTTCTTCAAGCTGGGGGTGCACTGGCTTGCGGTTATGATAATGAATAGACATACCAAAGCCGCGGGCACGGCGTGCCACGGCCTCACCAATATTGCCCATACCAACAATACCAAGGCGCTTGCCATTAATACGGTGGCCAAGCATACCTGTTGGCGCCCAGCCTTTCCATTGGCCAGAACGGGCACGCGCATCACCCTCAGCGATACGGCGCGGCACGGCCAGAATAAGGCTCATGACCACATCAGCTGTATCTTCTGTTAAGACGCCCGGCGTGTTTGTCACCGTAATGCCCTTGGCATGGGCGGCCGCCAAATCAATATGGTCAACACCAACGCCAAAAGAGGCAATCAGCTTTAATTTTGGCCCTGCGGCCTCAATAATTTCAGCATTGATTGAATCTGTGACGGTTGGGACAAGCACATCAGCTTCGCGAACAGCCTCTTTCAAAGCTTCGGGGCTCATTGCTTCATCTGATTCATTCAAAGTCGCATTGAATAATTCTCTCATTCTGGTTTCAACAGAATCAGGCAATTGACGGGTTAAAATAATCCGTGGTTTCATGATAAACACATCACCTTTGATAGTGGTCTTGCTAGAGAATATACAAAAAATAGTCTCATCACATAGGACATATTATCATTATTTTGTGATTTGCCTAGCGTCAAACCATGCCAGAGTGCTATTCTTTGTTCTGTGAAATCGCTATTTTTTGTTGCCCCATTGGATCAATTACGTTTTTTTAAGCTCATGCACGTTACTCAACATACAAGCCTCACATCGCAACAGACTGCCTTAGCCGCACTAAAACGGCTTATGCTTGCTGTCTGTATGCTTTTGGCAGTTGGATTTATGGCAAGCCTGCCACCCTTTCACAGCGCCCTTTTCAATAGCGCTCATGCACAAGAAGCAAAATTGGTTGTACAAGGCTCAGGCCTTCCCGTGCCGCGCTTTGTGACTTTAAAATCAGACGAGGTGAATATGCGTGTCGGGCCGGGGCGTGAATATCCGCTATCATGGGTCTATAAGCAGAAAAACCTACCTCTTAAAGTCATTGCAGAATTTGATGTCTGGCGCAAAGTCATTGACCATGAAGGCACCATTGGCTGGGTTCACTCACAGCTTGTGACGCTAAAGCGTTATGGGCTGATACAATCGCGCCTGACAAAACTGCACCGCAAGGCTGATGAGGCAAGCGCTGTCGTGGCGGTGGCGGATAAGGGTGTATTACTTGAATTACAAATTTGTGAGCCGCTATGGTGCCGTGTTGCGGCGAATGATCTGCGCGCTTATGTCCGCCGCGATGCCATTTGGGGCGTACTAGAGACTGAAACTTTGAATTAAACCACTTTTTTGCCACATATCCACGCAAAATTAATGCTATAAACAAAGCGAAATACAAAACTCGAAAAGGGCTGTTTATTATGTCACATACCCCACAATCTTCTTACTCTTATGATGATCTAATCTCTTGTGCAAAGGGTGAGATGTTTGGCAAAGGCAATCCGCAATTACCTCTACCACCAATGCTAATGTGTGACCGTATTACATCCATTGCTGATACGGGCGGTGCAAGTGACAAAGGTCATATCAGAGCGGAATTTGATATTCACCCTGATCTATGGTTTTTCCCTTGTCATTTCGAAGGTGATCCGGTGATGCCTGGTTGTCTTGGTATGGATGCGCTATGGCAGCTTGTTGGCTTTTATCTTGGCTGGGCAGGCGGCAAGGGCCGCGGTCGTGCGCTATCTGTGGGTGAGGTAAAATTCACAGGGCAGATTCTGCCAACAGCAAAATTAGTTACATTTGAGCTTGATATGAAACGTGTCATTATGCGCCGCCTTGTTATGGGTATCGCAGATGGTCGCGTTCTTTGTGATGGCGAAGTGGTATTTGAAGCGAATGATATTCGCGTCGGCCTATTTGGCGCAGACGCATAAAGGAGCGATAGCGATTATGAGACGTGTTGTTATCACAGGTTTAGGGATCGTATCTTCTATTGGCAATAATGCTGAAGAGGTTACCCAATCATTAAAAACAGGCCGTTCAGGCATTGTTGCCGCCCCTGATTATGCAGAATTAGGGTTCCGCTCACAGGTTAAAGGCGCAGTGCAGCTTGATGTTGCAGAACATGTTGACCGCAAGCAATTACGCTTTATGGGCGAAGGCGCGGCCTATGCTGTTTTGGCGATGGAACAGGCTGTGGCAGATTCAGGTTTGGAAGAATCTGATATCTCTAACCCACGCACCGGCCTCATTGCTGGCTCTGGTGGCCCTTCAACAGCGAACATGCTTCAGGCATTTGATATCACACGCGAGAAAGGCCCAAAACGTGTTGGCCCTTATATGGTGCCGCGTTGTATGTCATCAACTGTTGCTGCTTGTATTGCGACATTCTTCAAGATTAAAGGCGTGAATTATTCTATTTCATCAGCCTGCTCAACATCTGCGCATTGTATCTCAGCAGGGGCTGATGCCATTCGTTATGGCATGCAAGATATCGTCTTTGCCGGTGGCGGCGAAGAATTGCATTGGACACTTTCAGTGCTATTTGATGCGATGGGTGCCATGTCATCTAATTTTAATGATGACCCAACAAAAGCCTCACGCGCTTATGATGCTGACCGTGATGGATTTGTCATTGCTGGCGGCGGCGGTATGCTTGTGTTGGAAGATTATGAGCATGCCAAAGCAAGAGGCGCGAAAATCTATGCTGAGATTGTTGGCTATGGTGCCAACTCTGATGGCCATGATATGGTCGCCCCATCTGGTGAAGGTGCAGTACGCTGTATGGATTTAGCCTTAGCTGGCTTTCATGGCAATGGCCTTGATATGCCGGTCAATTACATCAACGCCCATGGGACATCAACACCTGTTGGCGATATGAAAGAGCTAGAGGCGGTTCGCGCTGTCTTTACAGACAAGCAGGATTTGCCAATCGTTACTTCGACAAAATCACTAACTGGTCACTCATTGGGTGCCACAGGTGTTCAAGAAGCCATTTATACCTTGCTGATGATGAAAGATAATTTCATTGCGGGATCTGCGAATATTGAAACACCTGACGAAGCCATTGGGAATATTCATATCCCAACAAGCCGCCTTGATAATCAAGATATTCAGCTTGCCCTATCAAACAGCTTTGGTTTTGGTGGCACAAATGCGTGTTTGGCACTTGCCAAATATAATGGCTAGCACCTAAGGCGAGGGAAATTATGGGATTATTATCTGGCAAAAGAGGCTTGATTATGGGTGTCGCCAATGACCGCTCTGCGGCATGGGGCATCGCCAAAGCGGCCGCAGAGGCTGGTGCTGAGATAGCTTATAGCTATCAAGGTGAGGGGCTAAAAAGCCGTGTTGCGGCACTAGCAGAGCAAACAGGCTCATCCTTATTATTTGAATGTGATGCCTCGACCGAGACAGGTGTCTCAGATTGTTTTGCCCAATTGCGTCAGACATGGGATAGCCTTGATTTTGTGGTTCATGGCATTGCCTTTTCAGATAAGTCGGAATTAAAAGGCCAGTATCTGAATACAAGCCGTGCAAATTTCGAACAGACAATGCGCATCTCTTGCTATTCCTTTACAGATGTGGCGCGCGAAGCCCAAGCGATGATGCCGCAAGGTGGCGCGCTTTTGACCCTATCTTATCTTGGCGGGGTTCGGATTACGCCTAATTACAATGTGATGGGTGTTGCTAAGGCTGGCCTTGAATCATCTGTGCGCTATTTGGCCGTTGATTTGGGTGGTCAGAATATTCGTGTAAACGGCCTATCAGCAGGCCCAATGCGCACCCTATCTGGTGCAGCTATTACAGGGGCACGTCATATCTTCCGCCATTCAGAAGAAAATGCCCCGCTTGGCCGTAACCCCGATATTGATGAGGTTGGCCGCTCTGCTTTATATCTGCTGTCAGATTTATCATCAGGCGTAACAGGCGAGATTCATTATTGTGATGGTGGCTATCATCATGTGGGCGTCGCACGCGAACAGACTGATTAACGCCTAAATCAATTTTAAAAAACAAAACCCCCTGCCAGAATTCTGACAGGGGGTTTTTTTATGGTTGTTAAATAGGGCTAGACCTATTCGTCTTTTGCCGCTTCCAAATCAGCGCCAGTTTCTTGATCAACGCGCTTCATTGATAGCTTTACTTTGCCTCTATCATCAAAGCCAATAACCTTCACTTTGACCATATCGCCTTCATTACAGACATCTGTTGTTTTTTCAACACGACCTTCTTGCATTTCAGAGATATGAACCAGACCATCTTTTGGCCCAAGGAAGTTTACAAAAGCACCAAAATCAACTGTCTTTACAACCTTACCATCATAAATCACACCAAGCTCAGGCTCAGCGACGATTGAACGGATTTTGTTATAAGCTGCTTCAGATGATTCTGTTGAGACGGCTGCGATTTTAACTGTGCCATCATCTTCAATATCAATCTTTGCGCCTGTTTCTTCACAGATTTCACGAATGATCTTGCCACCTGGGCCAATAATATCGCGAATCTTATCAACAGGGATTTGGATTGTTGTGATTTTTGGTGCTGAATCAGCCAAAGCATCTCTGGCTGATGTAAGCGCTTTGCCCATCTCATCCAAAATATGCAAGCGACCATCTTTGGCTTGTGCCAAAGCAATTTCCATAATCTCTGCTGTGATTGATGTGATTTTAATATCCATCTGCAAAGAGGTAATACCTGATTCAGAACCAGCAACCTTAAAGTCCATATCACCAAGATGATCTTCATCACCAAGGATATCAGATAGAACAGCGAACTCATCACCTTCTTTGATAAGACCCATAGCGATACCAGCTACGGGGCGATGCAATGGCACACCAGCATCCATCAATGCCAATGATGTCCCACAAACAGTCGCCATAGAAGATGAACCATTCGATTCTGTTACTTCTGATACAACACGCATTGTATAAGGGAATTCATCCTTTGACGGCAAAAGCGGATTAATCGCACGCCATGCCAACTTACCATGACCGATTTCACGGCGACCAGGCGAGCCAACGCGGCCAGCTTCACCCACTGAGAATGGTGGGAAGTTATAGTGCAGCATAAAGCGTGAACGGCTTTCACCTGCCAATGAGTCAATGATTTGCTCATCCTGACCTGTACCCAAAGTCGCCACAGCCAATGCCTGTGTTTCACCACGTGTGAATAGGGCAGAACCATGTGTGCGTGGCAAAATGCCTGCTTCTGAGACAATCGCGCGAACCGTCTTTGTATCACGGCCATCAATACGCTTGCCTGTCTTCAAAATAGACGAGCGAACAACGTCACCTTCAAGGGCCTTCATCAGACCGCCCACAAGAACAGAATCAGCCTCTTCCCCTGCTAGCTCAAGTGCCTTTGTGCGCACTTCACCAATCGCAGATTGACGCTCTGTCTTATCAGCGATGGCATAGGCTGCCTCAACATCTTTGCGCAATGTTTCCAAAGTTGCTGTGATTTCAGCTGTCTCCGGTGCGTCTTCTGGCAAATCGCGCGGGTCTTTTGCACAAGCTTC
>WTHV01000204.1 GCA_011525265.1 Alphaproteobacteria bacterium
CGCGCATGTAGAAATAGTGAACAGCCGCAACCAATGTTACAAGACCTGATACTACTAGAGAAGTTTTCCACTTACCATCAACACGCTGTGTTTCTAGGAAGAAGAAAGCTGTTGCGGCTACAAGAGCCATTGAAATCAGCCAGAAGCTGATGCCTACAAAGTCGTCTTGCGCCAAGTTTTCTGCGGCGTTTGCAACGGCTGGTAGGACTGATAGGACTGCTGCAGGAAGCAGCATTTTTTTAATGAATGACATAAGGACACTCCCAAACTCGTCGTTCTAGAACGTCCTACTTTCGTTATTGGCCACCCTATAGGTGCCTGCGTTGGCAGACAGGTGGTTCCCCCCAATTAGCATAAAAGTTAGCACATAGATTTAAAAGGGCAATAACCTTTATGCCAAAATGTCGCACTTTTCTAAATTAGTTATCTAAGATATTGAAAAACAATTGAAAAATTTTCCATTTTTCATCTGGCTTTAAAAGTGTTTATGCTGTGAAGAGCAATTTTGAGCGTATTTAAGAATAAAGGGACTGGCGGTAATGTTGCAAGATACAGTGTTAGTGGGGGGCTTTGCCTTCCTCATAAGCGGTGCGTTGATTTGGTTTTTGCTAAATAAGGTCAACGCATCAGGCCTATCAGCGCAGGCAAAACGCTTGGCGACCTATGCGCTGATTGCGTGTCTGATTGGGGTCGCGATTTTTGTGATTGATTGGCATTCAAGCAATTACAAGGATAATTACGGCACGAAAGGCGCCGCACTTATCCCGGTGTCTGTCATGATGACGCCTCAGCTAGGCTAGCCGATTCTGGTCGCGATATTCTTTGTCTGGAGGTAATTCCACAAAGCCTCGCGGCCTTTTTCCCGCCCATAGCCTGATTTTCCATAACCGCCAAATGGTGTTTCAACACCACCAGCAAACCATTCATTGATAAAGACTTGGCCAGAGCGCAAATCACGTGCCGCGCGATTGGCGCTGTCGATATCAGATGTGAAAATGCCATTCACAAGCCCGTAAGGTGTGCTATTGGCAATCTCTATGGCTTGTTTTTCAGACGTGGCTGTTAGCACTGATAGCACTGGGCCAAAGACTTCTTCGGTGGCGATGGTCATATCAGGCGTCACATTATCGAGAATTGTCGGCTCCAAGAACCATCCGGGGCGGTTTAATTTATGGCCACCAGTGACAATTTGTGCGCCTTGCTGTTCTGCACCTTGGATAAGGCCAATGGCTCTGTCGCGCTGTTTTTCAGATACCATAGCGCCCATATTAGCGCCAAATTCGCGCCGCTCAATGCCTGGCCCGACTGATAAGGATGTGGCAAGCGCTGAAAGACGGTTAATCATTTCATCATGCACATCTTGATGAACCACCATCCGTGACATCGCAGAACAGACTTGGCCAGCATTAAAGAATATGCCCCAACGCACTGATTCGATCACATTATCAAGGTCTGCATCAGGCATGATAATCGCCGCAGATTTACCGCCAAGCTCTAACACACATGGCACGACATTTTGTGCTGCGGCTGTGGCAACACGAACACCTGTTTCAACAGAGCCTGTAAAGACGATTTGATTCACATCCTTGTGAGATGATAGCGCCGCACCTGCTGTTGCACCCATGCCGCACAGGATATTAAGCGCCCCTTTTGGCAGGCCAGCCGCTTCACCTGCTTTGGCAAGATAGGTGGCCGATAGCGGGTCTAATTCTGGGGTTTTCACCACACAAGCATTGCCAGTGGCAAGGGCGGCGGCAATGCCACGTGCTGTCATTTCAATAGGATAATTCCAGGGAATAATTTGCCCAGAGACACCGATAGGCTCATAGGTCGTAAAATCATAATAGCCAGAGCCAAGCGGGATAGAACGCCCCTCGATCGTCTCGGCTTGGTTGCCATAATATTCAAAATAACGTGCCGCACCCTCTATTTCGATCACAGCCTCCCAATAAGGCTTGCCAGATTCGCGGCATAATAATGTTGCAATCTCTTCACAATGGGACAAAAGATACGCGCCCATCGCACGAACCATGCGGCCTCTGATAACAGGGCGCAGGCCGGCAAATGTGCCATCAAGATGACAAGCCTTTGCCGCTTGCACGGCTTTGTCGATATCAGCTTCATCCGCAAGTGCAATTTCAGCAAGAATACTGCCATCAGCAGGGTCATCTACATTAAGGCGACCAGCGCCGCCATCTACAAAAGCACCATTGATATAGTTTTGATAATAGGTTTGGATTGTCATGTGCATATTGTCCTAATTGCGTTTGATTTTGTCATTTAGAGTGGCATAGCAACTTTTGGCAATATAAAAGAAGCGAAACTGTTGATTTTTGCTGTCAGCCGCAGATAGATGAGGTTATATGCGGGTGGTAAGTCGTTTGTCTTTATGGCGGTTATTGTTAGAGACAAAATTTATAAAGGTGGTAGAGCAATGAGTCATTTTGTAATTGTTGGTGCTAGTCATGCAGGTATCTCTTTTGCGGAAAAATTGCGCAAGCAGGGCTGTGACTGTCTCTTATACACAT
>WTHV01000110.1 GCA_011525265.1 Alphaproteobacteria bacterium
TCTAGTGGAGATGTAGCGCGTCATTCAAATACATACAAGTCAAAATTGTGAATACGTAGGCTTGTAGGCCTGCGACCAAGATTTCAAGACCTGTCAAACCGATAATTGCGAGTAGTGGCAAAGCCGACATACCCATATATGCACCGCCTGCTGATGTTAGCATTACCGCCAAACCTGCAAACACTTTCAACATTGTGTGACCCGCAAGCATATTTGCGAAAAGTCGAACTGAAAGGCTAACCGGGCGCATGAAATAAGAAATCACTTCGATGATAATCAAAAACGGGATAAGCGCTTTTGGCGCACCAGATGGCACGAAGAATGAGAAGAAGTGCAGACCATGCTTAATCAAGCCGATTAATGTCACACCAACAAAGATGAAGGCCGCCATAGCGAATGTCACAACAATCTGGCTTGTGACCGTATAGCTGTAAGGGATAAGGCCTAGCATATTTGTGAAAAGCACAAAGACAAAGACTGAGAAAATGAACGGGAAATAGCGACGACCTTCGCTGCCTACATTGCTGCGAACCATATCAGCCACAAATTCAAACATCATTTCAGCCACATTCTGCAAACGACCTGGCACCATAGCGGCAGGGCGCATGGCATAGACCAAAAGGGCTGAGCTTAAGATAACAGTCAAAACCATAAAGAGTGCTGAATTGGTAAAGGCAATGTCAAAACCAAACAGATTTAAAGCAAACAAAGTCTTAATGGTAAATTGTTCAACTGGTGAATGCACGTCTCTTAACTCCTGTTAACGCTTTTGGTCATTTTTTGCTGAAGGGCTTTCGGCATCCTTGCCTGATTTATGCTCTTCAAAATAACCAGCAGCCATTCCTCTGCCTGTTGCAATACGCCAGACATTCATCATGCCGCCGATCGCGCCTAGAAAAAACAACACAACCAACCATAAAGGTGATGTGTCAAAAACCGTATCTAGTGCCCATCCAATAGCACCGCCAACAACAATCCCCGCAACCAACTCTGTGGCCACTCTGCCTGCTAGGGCCATCCCTTCAGCCGGCATTTGGGCTTTTGCTGCTTTTTCTTGCAACTTGCTTTTGCGGTTTTCAGCCTCAGCAATTCTGTCTGCGAGAGACGTTGTTGCTTCCTGCTTACGCGTTTTGTCGTCTTGAGGTGACATTTCAGGCTCCGTCTGACAAACTTTCCGCTGTGCACGCTTATTGCAATATAGCGTTACCCTTGCATTGGCACCCCATTATCCTAAAGCTGGTCGCAAAACCTACCCTTGAATTTAATGGGTCAAAATGCGTCGCCAACCTATGGTCAGAACAGCGATTTGTCAAGTGAAAGACACCCCTGCCTTTGTATCTATGACAAAATAGCGCAGATGGGTGCGTGGGATGTTAAAATTCTAGAGCGCTTCTTGGAAGGTTTCAGCTGTTTGCAAGTCGACAGAAACAAGGCGGCTTATGCCTTTTTGCTCCATCGTGACGCCATATAAACGGTCCATGCGTGCCATGGTCATACGGTGGTGTGTGACGACCAAAAAGCGTGTTTTTGTACGTGATACAATATCCCGCAACAAGTCACAAAAACGCGAGACATTCGAATCATCAAGCGGCGCATCGACCTCATCAAGCACACAAATGGGTGCTGGATTCGTCAAAAAGACGGCAAAGATAATGGCCAAAGCTGTCAGAGCCTGCTCACCGCCTGATAATAAAGATAGCGATTGCAGTTTTTTGCCAGGTGGAGATGCCAGAATCTCTAATCCTGCCTCAAGCGGGTCTGCTGATTCTGTCAATTGTAATTCAGCCTGCCCCCCGCCAAACAGCGTGGTGAACATTTCTTTGAAATAGCGATTAACTTCTTGGAAGCTCTCAAGCAAGCGGGCGCGCCCCTCGCGGTTTAAAGTGGAAATGGCAGAGCGTAATTTTTCGATGGCGCCAACCAAATCATCGCGTTCTTTTTGCATCTCTTCAAGGCGTTCATCAATTTCCGCCATCTCAGCTTCGGCACGCAAATTCACTGGCCCGATAGAATCGCGCTCGCGTTGCAGGCGTGCCACACGGTCTTCTAATTGGAACAGGGCAGGAAGTGCCTCATCTTCAGTTAACTCAGCAAGGGCATAAAGCTGTGCTGGCGCGGCGGATAGTTTTTCCTCGATACGTTGACGCAAGGAGTCCATCTGATCAGCACTGCGTTCTTTGACACCTTCTGCTCTGATTTCATCTTCTCTTGCGCTAATCGCGATACGGTTTGCTTCGCGCAAGGCATTATCAGTATCACGGGATTCTTGTTGGGCTTTGGCAACTGCATCACTCGCCTTGCGATGTTGCGTTTGTGCCTCATCTGCCAAATCAGCCAAAGATTGCTTTTGTGCTCTCAAAGCCTCTGGCTGTGCTTCTAGCTCTTGCTTTTTTAGCGCATTTTCACGGCGTCTTGTGGCAAGGTCGCTGAGCCTGCCATCGGTACTTGATAAACGGTTCACCCATGCTTGTTCTTGGGCAGTGATAGCTTCAATGCGCATGGTTGCGCTATTGAGCTGTTCACGCAAAGTGGCATGATTGCCCATCACAACAGATAACGCTTCGCGGTTTTCATCGGCTTGTTTGCGCAAGCGGGCCTCGTCATCCTGCAACGAGCCAATATCACCTGTAATATCAAGATCGCCTTTGGCGTCTTCAAAATCAGCTGTGGCTTGTGCAAGGGCATTATCAAGATCTGTTTTGCGCGCGATGGCAGATTCATGGGCAATGCGGCTTGCATCAGCGGCACGACTGGCATCACGCAAGCTTTGTTCTGCTGATTTTTCGTCTGCTTTTAAGCGGTTTGTTACCTGCTTTGCCTCATCAAGTGCCGCTTGGCCTTGTGCGGCGGCATCTTCGGCACCCTCTGCTAGATCTTGTATGGTTGATAATTGCTGTGATAGCGCATCGAGCTTTGCCTTTTGACGCAATCTTTCATCAGCGCCATCTTGGGTGGCGCGTACAAGACCATCCCACCGCCATAGCGTGCCATCTGCACTGACCAAGGCTTGACCGGGAAGCAAATCGGCTTGGGCCTTTTGGGCTTCTGCCTTGTCTTTTATGACAGACACACCTGCAATTGCACGCGCGATGGCCTTATGGCCTGAGACATAAGTGGCAAGGGGCGTGCCTGTTGAAGGGGGGCTGAGCTGTAAGTCTGGTAAGTCAGAGCGCCAATAGCCTCTCTCATCCTGCTCACCAGCAAGGCTGAGATTGTGGCTTAATAAGGCAGCAAGCGCGGCTTCCATCCCATCTGTAACACTGATGGCATCAGAGATCGGCGTTTTATCAGAGGTCAAAGAATCATTTAGCACATAAGATAGCGCGTCAATCTGGGCAGTAAGAGCGGCAAGCTCAGCGCTGGCATTGCGGGCTGTCTCACTTTTGGCCTGATTATCATCTTGTATTTCAATCAGCTTTGCTTCGGCTGATTCAAGGGCTTTTTGTGCCGCATCATAGGCGCTTTGCGCGGTGTTTTTTTCGGCCTCACGCGCGGCGGCTTGTGTCGCAAGGCTATCACTATCAAGAGATAGAAGGCCAGCTTCTGCTGCGGCAATGCGTGACTGTAATTGTGTTAAGCGTTGCTGATGTTGGGCTTTGGCTGATTCAAATGAGGCAAGGCTTGCTTTGGCGGCGGCATAGGCTTCATCAGATGTCAGGCTTAGCTGTTGGGCTGAGGCAAGCGCGCTATCACTTGCGGCAAGCTGCGGTTGCTGTTCGGCAAGCTGAGTCTGAAGGGTTTGTTTCTCGCTATTGAGGTCACCAAGCGCTTTTTGGGCATCTGACTGCAGGCTATTCTCACGCGCTTCGTCATTTTCAATTTGTGCCATTTGGGCAACAAGTTGCGCTATCGCAGCCTCAATACGTGCGGCTTCTCTGTCACATTCATCAACACTAAGCTTGAGGCGCTGATATTCCGCTGATGCGCTGGCCTCACGTTCCATCAAAGGCTGAAGGGCCTCAGTCGCAATTAGATGATTCTTCTCAGCTTCCGCTGCTTTTGTGGCGGTGCTTGCTGAAGCCATCTTGGCATTATGGAGCTGTGTGCTTGCTTGCTCATCTTCGGTGCGCAAATCCTGCCAACGCTTTAAAAATAACGCCGCATCGGCTTTTCTGATTCTATCAGCCACTGATTTATAACGTGCGGCTTGGCGTGCTTGTTTGGCCAATTGGGCACGCTGTTCGCCAAGCTGATTGGCGATATCTTCAAGGCGTTCAAGATTGGTTTCCGCATTTTTTAGGCGTAATTCTGCCTCATGGCGTCTTTGATGCAGGCCTTTAATATTGGCCGCTTCTTCAAGCAAGCTTCGCCTATCTTCTGGCTTAGCACCGACAATCGCACCAATACGCCCTTGTGAGACCATGCCAGCTGATCGTGACCCTGTGGCTGTATCGGCAAATAGTAATTGCACATCCTTGGCACGGGCAGGGCGGCCATTAATAAAATAGCTAGACCCTTTGCCACGCTCAACCTTTCGGGTGATCTCCAAATCATCTGTCTTGTTAAAATCAACAGGCGCACGACGCGCGGTATTATCAAGCTCAAGCGTGATTTCCGCAATGTCTCTCGCAGGTCTGTTTTGGGTGCCAGCAAAGATAATATCATCAAGCTCAGTGCCACGCATCTGGCGCGCATTTGATTCGCCCATGACCCAACGAAGCGCCTCAACCACATTTGATTTTCCACACCCGTTAGGGCCCACAACACCTGTAAGGCCAGACTCAATATCCACGGCTGTTGGCTCAGCAAAGGACTTGAAACCAGTCATTTTAAGGTGACGAAAAATCATTATAAGACAGAGTTTCTGTTAGATACCAAAAGCGTTCAACTCTGTGACAAACTCATCATAAGTGCGCCCACCGCTGATAAGCTTTTCATTATTAATCACAAAACTCGGTGTAGAATTCACATTCCAATCATCAACGGCATCCTGGCGCATTTGCACAACAGCTTCAAGCACAGGACGGTTGCGCATAACAGCGTTGAATTTTTCTTCAGAAATACCAGCTTGGCGGCCATAGGCCATCAAAGCTTTGAGCGGGTCTGCGGCACGCACCCAATTTGATTGTTCTTTCAGCAGTAATTCTGCCATCGCAAAAAAGCCTTTATTTGGCAAAAGACGGCACATGACGTGCGCGCGCAATGCCAAACCATCAAGCGGGAAGGGGTGCATTTCAAATTGCACCTTGCCTGTATTAATCAGTTTTTCTTTGATTTCTGGAAAGGCTTGACGATGGAAGCTGCCACAATGCGAGCAGGTCATAGAATAAAATTCAACAACCTTTGCAGGCGCGTTATCATCACCAAGACGACGCGGTGCTGTGATGGCTTCTATATTAAACTCTTCAGCTTGTGCGATTGACGGCGCAAGAACTGTCGGTCCAAGAACCATTGCCGCAGAAGAGGCTTGCAGAAAATGGCGGCGTTGTATGGTGTTTTTGTTTAACAAAGGCATAGGTTTAAAAGCTCTATTCAAAATATTTATCAGGTCTTTTTGATGGCGGTTGTCCCATCATCTTATTCAGCTTGATACTGTACTCTGTGAAATGCGGCAATTTCAAGTCAGATTTCACTAATGATGCACGGGCCGTGATATCGAAACGCTTATTAAGAGGGCTTGGTTATTTTTTGCCTCTATTTTCAAGGGTTTTTCCAAGCCTGTCTAAGGCCTCTTGGAGTGAGGCTGATTTCGGCTGAGATACTGGGGCAGATAATGGATTAGCTGAGGTGCCTTGATGCGGGTTAAGGGGCAAATCTTGTTTGACGCGCACTTGTGATGCTAATTGAAAGCCGACAAATTGATTGACGCGGCGCAAAATATCATCGCTTTGTGCCAAGGCTTCGGGGCCGCGCCCTGAATGGATGGATAAGGTTAATGAGCCGTCTTTATCTTCTGCTGTGGCGGGGTGGATATCAGCTGGTTTTGCCCATTGGGCATAGGGGCCTGCAATTTGCGGCCAATGGGCAATCAGCTGATTAAGATAAGCGCTTTTTTTGACCAAGGCAGGCGCAATAAGCTGTTCTGTTAGCCCCGATAATCGTGTAAGCTTTTTTTTGCGTTTTGCCTCATTGGGGGCTTTTCGATAGGATGTCATGCCCCATCTTAACGAGTGTGAATTCAGAAGACAAAATGAATTCAACGAAAAGCGCCTGAAGAATGCAGGGCATGTAAGACGAATAGCGCGTGAATGGTCGCACGTGAGAATATGGCAAAGATGAAAGCGCAAAAACCCTCCCAAGATGAGATTGCCAAGGCATTGGGCGCGTTAAAACGCGCTAGGCCGTCCTTGACGCCTGATGATTTTGCCGCCCCTTTGCTTGACTGGTACGCCAGCCATGGGCGTGATTTGCCATGGCGCAAAAGATGGCCAGAGCTAACGCCCGCTTATGATGTGTTTTTATCAGAGTTGATGTTGCAACAAACCGTTGTTGCAACAGTCATCCCCTATTTTGAACGCTTTAAATCCCTTTGGCCAACCATCAGCGATTTGGCGCAATCCTCAGAAGAGGCGTTATTAAAGGAATGGGCAGGGCTTGGCTATTATGCGCGCGCGCGCAATTTACGCAAAGCGGCAATCGCGATTGTCAACGACCATGATGGAAGGTTCCCAGAAGATGAAAAGGCGCTTCTCACCCTGCCAGGTGTGGGGCCTTATACGGCCGCGGCGTTAAGCGCTTTTGCCTTTGATAAGCCTGCGATTGTGCTTGATGGCAATGTCGAGCGGGTGATGGCACGTTTTGCAGGGCTGATAACGCCCTTGCCAGCACTAAAATCAGAATTGCGTGCTGTGTATCCCCGCCTTGCGCCACGCGCACAACATTCTGATTTTGCGCAAGCCATCATGGATTTGGGGTCTTCTATTTGTATTGCAGGCACACCGCGCTGTGATATATGCCCGCTTGCGCCGCGCTGTGTTATGGCACATAAGCCAGAGGCCTCTTACCTGCCTGTAAAGCCAAAAAAACAGCCCAAGCCAAAAAGGCAAGGCGTGATATTTGTTGCGACAAAACAAGGCAAAGCGGTCATGATGCGCCGTGATGCAAAAGGGCTTTTGGGCGGTATGATGGGCTTTCCTACAAAGGGGTGGGAGTCATCAAAAGAGGCGATGGGTGCAACTGATTTGGGCATAAAAGATGCCCCTTTTGCGGCTGACTGGCGCCCCCTTAATCAAGAGGTGCGCCATATTTTCACGCATTTTGAATTATCGTTGCGTGTCTATCATACCACCTATGAGGGGGAGGATTTACCAGATGGCTTGACCCTTCATGTACCTGATGATGTCGGGCTTGCAAGTGTCTTTGCCAAAGTATGGCAGATGGTAGCGGCTAGTGATTAAAGTGACGCATTCCGGTAAAGACCATTGCGATACCAGCTTTATCTGCCGCTTCAATCACTTCGGCATCTCGCAATGAGCCACCTGGTTGAATAACGGCTGTTGCCCCTGCCTCAATCGCCTCAAGCAAGCCATCGGCAAATGGGAAAAAGGCATCAGAGGCAACAACAGAGCCAATGGTTGGCACATCATCTCTGCCTTGCATTTCTGCCATGCGACGTGCTTTCTCAGCGGCTATTTTACAAGAATCAACGCGGCTCATCTGGCCAGCGCCAACGCCAAGAGTGACGTTATCTTTCACATAGATAATCGCATTTGATTTCACGTGCTTTGCCACTTTCCACGCAAATAACATATCGTCGATTTGTGCCTGTGTTGGGGCAATTTTGGTGACAATTTGCAAATCATCTTTGCTGATATGACCATTATCAACTGATTGCACAAGCATACCGCCTGTGATGGCTTTGAATTTGGTGCCAGCTTGCGTCATATTTGCCATATCGCCAGTCAGAAGCAGCCGCAAATTGGGCTTTTTCGCCATGATGGCTTTGGCTTCATCATCTGCATCTGGGGCAATAACCACCTCTGTAAAGATCGTGGTAATTTTTGAAGCAACAGCGGCATCAAGGGTGCGGTTCATCGCCACAATGCCGCCAAAGGCAGAAACAGAATCGCACGCCAATGCCTTATCCCATGCCTCTTCAAGCGTCTTGGCACTTGCCACACCGCACGGGTTTGCGTGCTTGATGATGGCGATGGTTGGCTCTGTAAATTCGCTTGCCAGCGCAAATGCGGCATCCGTATCATTCAGGTTGTTATAGGATAGCGCTTTGCCTTGGATTTGTGTGGCATGAAGGACGCTTGGCACCTTATCACCTAGCGCATAGGCGGCGGCTGATTGATGCGGGTTCTCGCCGTAACGCAACGCGCTTACCTTCTGCCCATTTAAGGAGAATTGCTGTCCAAAAACAGGGTCTTGGCCGGCAAATTGTCCAAGCCAGCTATGAACAGCCCCATCATAGGCAGCTGTGCGGCTAAACGCCTTATAGGCCATCGCGCGGCGAAATGCTTGGTCTGTGCCATTATGTGCCTCAAGCTGTTCAAGCAAAAGATGATAATCGCTTGGGTCAGTGATGATGGTTACAAATTCATGGTTTTTGGCACTAGCGCGTATCATCGCAGGCCCGCCAATATC
>WTHV01000212.1 GCA_011525265.1 Alphaproteobacteria bacterium
ATACTGTTATTTGCAGTGTTGGGCAATTTTTTTTAAAGTTGAGCAGAAGTAGACGATGATTTTCCGCTTTCGCCAATTGACACCTCGCCGCTCTCTGGCTGATATCTAAGGCATCATAAAAGCGGCATAATGAAGGATAGAGCATGAGCGCGCAAACAAGCACATCAGCCTCATCACATGACACAAAATTATCAGTTGGCGTGCCAGCTGATACCAAAGATGCTGTGAAGGTTCTATCAGTCACACATTGGAATGACAGGTTATTTCATTTCGAGGTTGAACGCCCAAGCAGTTTCCGGTTTCGGTCTGGTGAATTTGTCATGATCGGGTTGTTAAATGATGAGGGTAAGCCCTTATTGCGTGCCTATTCCATTGCCGCGCCATTTTGGTCTGAAACATTGGCCTTTTATTCTATCAAGGTACAAGATGGCCCGTTGACTTCAAAGCTGCAAAATATCGCGGTAGGTGATTACATCATCATGAAAACGAAGCCTGTTGGGACGCTGGTTCTTGATGCGCTTATTCCCGGCAAGCGCCTTTATATGATAGCCACAGGCACAGGCATTGCGCCTTTTGCGTCTCTTATTCGTGACCCTGAGGTCTATGAGCAATATGATGAGGTGATTTTAACGCATACGTGCCGTGAGACAGATGAGCTTGCCTATGGGAAATGGCTGATTGAGGAGACGAAAAAAGACCCGCTTATCGGCGAATTAGCAGCTGCCCAATTGCGCTATTATCCCACCACCACAAGAGATGAGAGCCCAAAAATGGGGCGTATCACAACATTGATTGAAAATGGCACGCTATATGAAGATCTCAATGTTCCACCTTTATCAGCTGAAACAGATAGGGTGATGATTTGTGGTTCCATGGGGCTTAATACAGATGTGAAAGCCTTGCTTGAGGCAGCTGGTCTTGAAGAAGGTGCGAATAGTAAGCCTGCGACCTATGTTTTGGAAAAAGCGTTTGTTGGCTAGCCCTGCTTAATACTCTCTAAGAGGTCTGGAAGACCTTCAATAGAGGGCAGTAAATGGGTTGTGCCCTCAAGGGCTTTGGTCGGGGCAGGGTAGCGGGCTGATATGCCAACAAAAAGACCTGCTTCTGCCGCCTTGGCAACGTTCCTGTCAGCGCCTGTATCACCAATCATGATGGTATTTTTCGCAATTGTCCCACAGCTTTTGCAAATAGCATGAAAGCCAGCAGGATCAGGTTTGCCGCCATGGCCTGAATCATAGCCGATAATTTCTTCAAAAAAAGCAGTGATGCCCATCTTCTCTAGCGAGCGCCTAGCAGAGCGTTCTGAATCATTTGTCAAAACAGCCAGCTTATAACCTGCCTTTTGCAATTGCGTCAAAGTGCCAGAAATATCACCAAGCGGCACAGGGTCTCTTGCGGCATTACGGTCAACAATTTGCATGATGGCTTCATGGTAATCTGGCGTAGCATAATGCGCACCTAATTCAGGGGCATAGGCAGCACAGGCTTGTTGTTGGTCAAGGAATGATCCTGCCGCAAATAGCCCGTCTGGATCAATGGTCTGACTTGCTTCATTAATGCCAATGATGTCTTGGAATTTTGTCGCAGGCACTTTGTGATGAGTGAGGGATGAGAGATGATGGGTAATGTCAGTTGCCACAGGCAACCACGTGCTGGTGAGGTCAAGAAGCACACCATCCTTGTCAAAAATGATTAAATCCACAATTCACCCTTTATCTTGTAAAAGCATTATCTCTTGGCAACCAGTAGCCTGTTTTATCGAAGACCAGATGTCACGCCATAGAAAAGATAGACCATCCAACTCACTTCGCCAGATGTGACCAGAATAATCATCACAATGCCAGAAAATAAGGTGAGAAAATTAAAAAAACGCAAAGGCCATTTTTGTAAGCGGCTCAGATAGCTTTGTGAGATGCTATGTCCTGTTATACTTGCTAAATAGATGGCAAGCGCACCGCCAAGAAAGACAAGTCCATTTATCAGCCCTACAAGCTGTGGTATCGCAAGATAAGCGCCGATAAGTTGCAAGACGATAACAGCCAAACCAAGCCATAAAGTTAATAATAACCCCATGGCCCCAAAGGCGCCTCTGATACGGGCTTCACCGCCAAGATATGTCAAAATGAACGCTATCATAGGGCTCTAATAGCAAAATTCTCTGTGTTTGGTGAACCCTTTTTTACAGGTTGCCTAGCCCTATGGCATTTAGAAAGACACCATTTATTGTGACAAGCCGATAATCTGTTTATCTGGCTCAAAGGCGTGCCACACAAAGGCAAAGGTGACTTTATAAGGGACATCAACCCTTTTGCCATGATCTTCACGGCGTTGGACTGTGACTGTGCCAATATCGCGCCCTTCGGCAATCACAGCACTATCAAGGGCAGAGGCTTGCCCCGGTTGCCATGAGATATGATAATCGCCTTTTGTGACTGTACCGCGGCTTCGGACATAAGGCAGAGACAGAGCAAAATCATCAACCACAACAACACGCTCTAGCGGTTTTATGCCGTCTGGCAC
>WTHV01000094.1 GCA_011525265.1 Alphaproteobacteria bacterium
CAACGATTTCAAGAACGTCAAATTCTGAAGTTGGGTTTTCTTTACCCTTCACAACGAGAACATCCTTGAAGCACTGGTGGTCTTCAGCACGATATTCTGTTGGACCATTGCCAAGACCATCGAACTTAAAGCCTTCAAGAGCCTCAACAACACCGCATGGGTTAAATGTACCAGCACGCTCACAAGCATCAGCATAAAGCAATGTCTGACAGTAAACTGTGTGTGCAGCCTGTGATGGCGGGAAGCCGTACTTCTCACCAAATGACTTAACGAATGCCTTTGAACCAGCATCTGATAGTGACCAGTGCCAGTTTGTTGAACCAAAGATGCCCTTAACGTTTTCACCAGCACCACGTGCCATCAAACGAGAGTAAAGTGGAACAACAATCTCAAAGTTCTTGCCATTTACAACCTTGTCACGAAGACCAAACTGAACAGCAGATGTCAATGAGTTGATCATGTTCCCGCCGTAGTGGTTAAGAACAAGAACGTCTGCACCTGAGTTCAATACTGGTGCAACATAGCTTGAGAAGTCAGTTGTTGTTAGTGGTGTTGTCACATTATTGACAGTTTCCCACCCTTTAGCTTCTGTTGCTGCAGCAATTGATTCTTGCTGTGTCCAACCCCAGTTATAATCAGCTGTTAGGTGGTAAGCGCGACGGTCTTTACCATACATCTTTTCGAGCACAGGCGCCAAAGCAGCACCTGACATATAGCCGTTAAAGAAGTGACGGAAGCCATTTGCTTTACGGTCTTTACCAGTTGTGTCATTTGAGTGTGTCAAACCAGCCATGAAAATCACGCCAGCTTCCTGACACAAGGCTTGTACAGCCACAGCCACACCTGATGATGAGCCACCTGTGATCATCACAGCGCCATCTTTTTCAATCATTGACTTCGCAGACGCACGGGCCGCATCAGACTTTGTCTGTGTATCACCAGTTACGTAAGTGACTTTCTTACCTAGGATACCGTTACCCTTTAGCGCCTTTGATGAAAATGTATTCATCATGCCGCCATCGCCTTCACCATTGAGGTGCTCAACAGCAAGCAAATATGCGCGTAGCTCATCAGCACCCTCATCAGCATAAGGACCTGTCTGAGGAACGTTAAAACCAAGTGTAACAGTGCTACCCTTTGGCTCATTCAAATACGCAGCCGCAGGGCTCGTAAAAATCGTTGGTAATGCTAAGCCAGCGCCAAGTGTCGCACTGCCCTTTAGCATACCACGACGTGTAGTGGTAAATTTAGACATGATTCCTCCCTTGTCTATCTCCTGCTTGACCGCCATCTCCTGACTGCCAAGACTTCACATAAAACCCACCGCACGTTTATTTTGAGGTAGCGTGCTAACAGGCATTCTGTCATCTCATCAACTTGCCCTCCGCCAAGCAATGGTGATTCTGTTTCACCAGGCAGAATATGTAAAAAATATTTGTAAACCGCCTAAATTATTGTAAAGTTTTTTACAACTAAGCCGCTTGCTTAGGGTCTTCCTGACAGGTGGCAGCAAAAAAGATAAAGGGTAGTGATATGGCACAAACAGTGGGAGGGCGCATACGTGAATTCCGCAAACAACGTGGGCATAAACAATCCGAACTAGCCGCATTTGTTGGTATTTCACCCACTTACCTTAACCTCATTGAACATGATAAGCGCGCTGTGGCTGGTAAACTTTTATCGGAATTTGCCAGCATATTGCAGGTTGACCGCACCCAATTATTACGCGGTGCCACAGCAGAGGTTATAGAGCAATTACAACAAGCCGCGCGTCAAATGCCGCTATCTGATAACACGCCTTCAGCTGAATTAGATGATATTGAGCTTTTCACCACACGCTTTCCGGGGTGGGTGAATGTGCTATCTCATCAAGCCGCAACACAAAAGCGACTTGAGTCTCTCATTGAAGGGCTATCAGACCGATTATCACATGACCCTGTCCTATCTGAGACGATACATATCATGCTCTCAAATATCACCGCTATTCGTTCTATTTCTGAATTGCTTGTGGTACGCGGCTCCATGGATGAGGAGCGGCAGAAATCATTTATTCAGAGCATCTTTCTTGAAAGTAAGAGATTATCAGTCAGCGCAGAAAAATTACTTGAACAATTTGAACCAGCATCTAGCACCCTCTCAGAGAGGCATTCAGAAAAAAATCAGCCCCTATCAAGCGACAAGTATCAAAAAACCGTGCCAGCAGCACCTCTGTCAGAACAGCTGAAATTCCCTGAAAATCTTACAAGCTCGCAAAGCTTTATGGCGGCACAAGAGGCCATAACGATTGAAGCGCTGAAAAAGAGCAAAAACGCTCATCATTATCAGCCCTTCTTAATTGCTGACTATTTTGATTTACCAGCACGTGCGGTATTCTATCAGCTTTTATGCTTATCAAACGAAGGTGATTTACCTGACTATGGCTTATTAGAAGTTGATAATGCAGGCGGTGTGCTGTTTCGTCATGAGGTCAGTACAATGCGCCTGCCCTCTCGCTCTGGTGCATGCCCAAGATGGCCTGTCTACCGCGCATTAGGTCTAACAGGCGAGCCAGTTATCCAAAAATTACAATTCATCACAGGTGAGACCTATCAAGCCTATGCCATATCATCGGCAAGAAAAAGAGATTATGCCCAGCTTGTCCCTGTCAGCCAGTCTGTCATGCTGTTTCATGAAGTGGCAGGTGATGAGCCAGCACAGCTTGCAACCCCTGTGATAGATGTGGGCTTTCACTGCTCAGTCTGTCGTCATACAAATTGCACAGATAGGCGCGAAGTCTATGCCCTTTTTGACGAATAATTGCCGCAAATGGCTTTAGCTGTTTTCCCTCTAGCTTTTATGCGCAATTTTTGTCAGTCTTTCATCATAAGGTGGGGGAAATATGACTGTTATATCTATTGTAGAAGATGAGCCTTTCATCATAGAGGCCTTGCGCTATTTGTTTGAGCTTGAAGGATGGGATGTTCACACATTAGAAGATGGCGCAGGTGCGGCAGATGCGTTGTTGGAAAAGAGACCATCTTTGATTGTGCTTGATTACATGTTGCCAAATAAATCAGGCGTCACAGTCGCGCGCGAAGTGAGAAGCCACCCTTTGGGTGAAACGATTCCCATCTTAATGCTCACCGCCAAAGGGCAATCAAAAGACAGGCATATGGCACATTTATCAGGTGTTACCCATTTCATGACAAAGCCCTTTGCCAATGCAGAGCTTGTTGCAGCTGTTAAAACCCTTTTAGAGACGGCCCCCAAAACCGACTAGAATAGACGCATTGCCAGCAAGGAGGCCGTTATGAGACACGCACGCTATAACCGCGCTTCGCTGATGATTTGCATCATTGCCATTGTTATATTGACCACCCCTTTATTAAATCTTGTCATCCATGCATCGCGCGATAAATCTTTGTTAAGCATGGGAACAGGCTTATTCTTATTTTGGATGGCACTTATCATCGCAACGATTATCTCTAACCGCTTTCATCAAGAAACGCCGCGCATAAATACCTCTCAAAATGAGGTGCAATCACCCGGCCAAAATGGTGATATCTCATGAGTAGTTTGCAGATTGTTGCGTTTATTGCGATTCTTTATGCCGCATTATTATTTGGTGTGGCTTTCTTTGCTGATAGAGCTGCACGAAAACGCAAATCATACTTCTTTACCTCCCCTTTGGTCTATACGCTTTCATTGTCTGTTTATTGTACGGCATGGACATTTTATGGGGCGGTTGGCTCAGCGGCGCGTAATGGGTTTGAGTTTTTAACCATCTATTTAGGGCCAACCATCATATTTGTAGGCTGGTGGTGGTTTTTGCGACGGCTTGTGCGTATTGGGCGCGTTGAAAAGCTGACCTCTATTGCTGATTTTGTTTCAGCACGTTATGGCAAAAGCTCCTCTCTTGCGGCAGTCATAACCATTATCGGCATCATAGGAACAACACCTTACATCGCCTTGCAATTGCAATCTTTGACCTTGTCATTTTCTGTCTTTACCACAGAGCCGATTGGGGCAAATACCAAAGCAACAGAGACGCTCATTGCATTAATTATCGCCATAGGACTTGCCATATTCACCACCATATTTGGCACGCGCAACATCACTGTCTCAGAACGCCATGAAGGTGTTGTCACAGCCATTGCCCTTGAGGCGATTGTAAAGATGGTGGCACTTGTGGCGGTTGGCATTGCTGTTGTTTATTGGATTTCAACAAGTAGCACCCCGCTTATGACAGAAGAGCTTACCGCACGTTTTGATGCGCATAGCTTTTATTCCTCACGATGGGCGACACTGATTTTCCTCTCAGCATTTGCGATTATTTGCCTGCCACGGATGTTCCAAGTGATGGTTGTTGAAAACCATAGTGAGCGCCAACTTGCCCTCGCCTCTTGGGCGTTTCCGACCTATCTTTTCATTATGTGCCTCTTTGTGATGCCGATCGCCCTATTTGGGTTAAGCAATCTTGGCACACACGCAAATCCTGACTTATTTGTGATAACTGTCCCCCTTTCGCAAGGACAAAATGCGCTTGCGATTACGGCCTTTTTAGGGGGGTTTTCATCTGCGACCTCTATGGTGATCATGGCAACACTTGCGCTTGCGACAATGGTCTCAAACCACCTGATTTTGCCTTTGAGCCTGATGTTGCAAAGCAAGGCACCACATTTGCGAAGTGACTTGCGCCAAATCACACTTGTCTCGCGCCGTCTTACGATTTTTGTGCTGCTCGGGCTTGGTTATCTCTATTACAGCCTTTCTGGTGGTTCTGATGCGCTTGCCTCGATTGGATTAATTGCCTTTTTAGGGGTCAGTCAATTTATTCCTGCCTTGGTGGGCGGTCTAATCTGGCGACAAGCCACCAAAGCAGGGGCGCTATCGGCTGTTATAACGGGCTTTATTATTTGGCTATTTACCCTCTTCTTGCCAAGCTTTGAGAATAGCTTTGCCATGCCAGCATCTGTTATTGAATATGGGTTATTTGGAATCACGCTTCTAAAGCCGTACGCCTTATTTGGCTCAAGCATACAAGACCCGCTCGTTCATGCCTTTATTTGGTCACTTGGTGCCAATAGCTTTGTATTTATCTTGGTCTCACTGGCAACAAGGCCAAGTGAAATGGAGTTATTGCAAGCCGCTATTTTCCAATCAGATGCCGCCTTAAGACGCCCGCGTTCTGTCTTTCACACAAGCGGCTCATCACATGAATTACTTGGCCTATCGCAACGTATTTTAGGACGGCAAGCAGGACAAGCCTTCTTTAAACAAGCCGCAGAGGCGCAAGGTAAGGTGAATGCCCTACCTGAAATTACTGCTGAAATACTTGATGAGTTAGAGCGTGAATTTGCCTCGGTGGTTGGCGCCGCAACGGCGCAAGCCATCATCCGCCAAATTGGGGGGCATGGCGATTTATCTGTCTCTGATTTGATAGCGGTCGCTGATGAATCTGCCAGAGTGCGCGCCTATTCAGCAGAACTTGAGGTCAAATCGCAAGAGTTGGAAAATACAGCGCAACAATTACGCACAGCAAATATGCAGCTGATCTCAATGGGCGCTCAACGAGATGATTTCCTCTCGCAAGTTAGCCATGAATTACGCACGCCAATGACCTCAATCAGGTCTTTTTCAGAAATCCTGAAAAACACAACCACAGATGATACAGAAAAAAGCACCTATTTTGCCAGCATCATTAATGAAGAAAGCCAGCGCCTGACGCGGCTTCTTGATGAAATCTTGGAATTAAACTTCCTTGAAAGCCGTGTGCCACGCCTCAATTATGAAGCAACAAATAGCGCCCAATTACTTAATCGTGCGCTTATCGCAGCTGATAGTCTGATTGAAGAGCGGGGGGCAAAAATCCACCTGCCAGATCAAATCATCTCCCTTGAAACAGATGCAGATAGGCTCGTTCAAGCCCTCATCAATTTGATATCAAATGGCATTAAGCATAATCATAAACAAGACCCCACAATTTGGATTTCAGTTGAGAGTGTCACCTCTGAGGATAGAGGCCAGAAAATGGTTCAAATCTGTGTCACAGATAATGGCCCCGGCATTCGCCCCGAAGATAAAGATATGGTGTTTGAGAAATTCGCCACCCTATCAGGTGAGAATTCCAAAAAAGGCGTAGGGCTTGGCCTTCCTATCTCTGCGCGCATTATCCAATTACTTGGCGGCACCCTTGATTTGCGAGATGAGGAAAAAGGGGCCTCATTTGCCATTCTTCTTCCTTGTGAAAAGCCGCATACCACCCCGCCATCCCTTGAGATATAGCTATTATGAGCATCAGTGAGACAACACAAGATGATAAGATGACAGCCTGTTTTGCTGAGGCAAAGGTGATTGCGCTTGTTGGGGCAAGTCCGAAAGATGTGCGCCCCTCTTATCAGGTAATGGACTACCTCCTCACACAAGGTTTTACGGTTATCCCTGTCAATCCCGGCATGGCAGGACAAGAAATTCTAGGCCAGCACTGCTATGCACAACTTGCCGATATACCGCATAACATTGATATTGTTGATGTTTTTCGCCAATCAGAGGCTTGCTTGCCTCTCGCAAATGAGGCGATTGCTGTGAATGCCAAATGCTTTTGGATGCAAATCGGGGTCATTAATGAGGCGGCACGGCAATTGGCTGAAACTGCGGGTCTTACTGTTGTGGAAGATAAATGCACCAAAATTGAGCATGAAAGGCTTTTTGCCAAACGCGCTTAAGCGTTCATAGTTTGTTAAGCCATACCCTTTATAATTTTGGACAATGTCTCACTATAAAGGAAGCAAGACATATGCCCTACCCGTCAAAATGGCTGTTATTGACGATTGTGATGATTTTCATTGGCTTAAATGCCACAGCTGCACAAGCTAAAATCTTTACCATAACCTGCAAGCACACTGTCACATCATTCTACGGGACAAAACTGCCTTAGAGGTGGGCGCGCTGTGCAAAGATCTGCCAAAGTGATTTTTCATATCTCACAATGCGGAAGAGCAGAAAAAAACGTGATCGGAAGAAAACCACTTTCACAACAGTGGCGTATAGGTAGTGTCCCTTAGTTGAGTATCCTAGCCGGTCCCAACTCGCTGAGGGACACCCCCATCCATGTAACGCATAAGATGTGAATGAGAAGCGCGAGCGCTTTTACGTAATCCCCCGACCACAATAAAATTCTATCATAGATTATCAGATAATCCTAATGTGGAGAATTTTGCCCTTAATTATTGAGGCTATCTGGGGCATCAATGGCGTAATCGCGCAATATTTCAAGCGGCACAATTGCCAAAGTCACGCGGTTTGTTGACGCTAATCGTACCTGTGGGGCAAAGCCAGCTTGGCGTGCTTGTTCCCACCTTGCGGCACATAAACACCAAAAATCCCCTGCTTTAAGGCCTGCAAAGCCAAATTCTGGGCGCGGCGTAATTAGATCATTACCAGCTTGTTGTGAAAATGCCAAAAAAGCATCACTCATCAAGGCACACACAGTATGAACGCCCCTATCCTCAGGGCCTGTCGCGCAACAGCCATCGCGATAAAACCCTGTCATAGGGTCAGTGGAACAACCAATAAGCGGGCCGCCAAGCACATTATATTGCTGATGATTATAAAAGCTTTCGCCGTCCATCTTTTCACACTTCTTTGTCTTGTCTGGGGTTATGACTTATTTTGATCAGCCTTTTTCGCCTCAGATTGTGCAGGCGTCAGACGACCCATTTCTGTCTCAATCACATCTTCAAGTCGTGCCATGAATGCTTTACGAGATAGGCCAGGTTCAATTTTTGGCAAGAATGACACATCAATCTTACCCGGTATTTTTGCAAAAGAGCGGGGCCCCCAACATTCACCTGAATTTAGCGCGATGGGAACAACAGGCAGGCCAGTTGCTTCATAAATCGTATATACGCCTATCTGATAATCTGCTTTCACACCCGGTGCGACCCGTGTCCCTTGCGGGTATATTTGCAATGAGCGTCCCATATCCTTGGCCGCAATAGCATCTTGTTTCAGCTTTTTCAGCGCTTTCATACCCGCATTGCGGTCAACCGCAATCGCACCAGAGCGTGCCATAAACCAGCCCGCAAAAGGGATCATGATTAATTCTTTTTTCAATATAATCACAGGGCCATTAAGGCGCCAACATAGATGCATTGTCTCCCACGCTGATTGATGCTTTGCCGCATAAATCACCTGCTCATCAAGATAAGTTTCGCCTCTGATTTTGTGCGTAATGCCGCAAAATAACCACAGAATAAAATTCGTATAGGCGCCCCAAAACATACCCAAAAGGCTTGCCACACGTTGCGGTGCAAGAAGCAAAGGAGAACAACCAATGACCAAAATTGCCGTGCCAACGTAAAAAAAGATATTAAACAATAAAGATCGTAGTAAAATCATAGAAGTGAATACCTATAACTTATGCGCCGCGCATGACAAACCAGCTATGCGCTTGCCAAAGACTGCCCTATGCATAACACAGACAATAGCCGATTGACAGACAACGCCACAGCCTCAGAGCTAGAAAACACAG
>WTHV01000127.1 GCA_011525265.1 Alphaproteobacteria bacterium
TCCCCGCATAGGCAAAGCCGGATAGGACACGTGTGATGCCCCAAATCGCAGGATCAAGGATTATGATATGCATTAAAACGGCAGCAGAGGCGATGGATGCTAATGCGCCAAAGACACGAATATGGCCAACGCGCGATAAGAAATGCGGCACAAATAGAGAGCCGAGGAATAGGCCAAGGAAATAGCCACCCATGACAAGGCCAGATACAAGATTGCTAAAGCCTGCCTCTGATGAGCGCACACCGAGCAAAACAATCTGAATGCCATTGCCAATCATAATCAAAGCAAGGCCAAAAAACAGTGTCCATGAGGATTTCATGATAGAGAACATGTGACCGGTATCCTTCTGACCAAAATTGCCACAAATAATAAAATGGCCATCTAATCAAAGATAACCATTTACACCTACTCCCTAGCCCTTATGTTTGCCATAGAAACATAATGAGTGATTGCATATATTCGTCACTCTATGGTCGTATTTAGGGTAACTGACAACAAAAAAATTATCATTGGGCTATTTTTATTTATGTCAGAGTGAAAAGGGGAAAAATTTATGCAAATTGATTGGGCAAATTTAACCATTTTGGAATCAACGCTAGGTGGCGTGCTGATTGGGTTAGCAGCGGTATTATTAATGGCCTTTAATGGCCGTGTTATGGGGATTTCAGGCATTGCAGGAGCGGCATTGCGCCTATCAGATGGGCGTGCTTGGCGCATCGCATTTCTGGTTGGCACGATTTGCGGGCCTATTTTATTCACCATGCTTTTCGGCGGCATTGAAATGGAAATGGTGGCATCCTTACCCTTATTGGCTATTGCCGGTCTTTTGGTAGGTGTTGGCACAGCGCTTGGTTCTGGCTGTACATCTGGTCATGGCATTTGTGGTATTTCGCGTTTTTCTGTGCGCTCAATCGGCGCCACAATCTGTTTTGTTGCAACAGGCATGGTGAGTGTTTTCATCATTGGCCTATTTTAAGGTAAGAGGAGCATAAGATGACGAAATCACTTTTTTCAGCGCTGATTATGGGCCTCTTATTTGGCTTTGGTCTGGCCTTGGCAGGCATGCTTAACCCTGCAAAAGTGCAAGGGTTTTTGGATATTACACGATTATGGGATCCCTCATTGGCATTTGTGATGGTTGGCGGTATTGCGGTTGCCGCCATTGGATTTCCGTTGGTGGCACGCAAATCTGCCCCTATTTTTGGCGAGGCATTTCACCTGTCCGATAGTGTGAAGTTAGATAGGCCTTTATTTATTGGTGCTGGCCTATTTGGCATTGGTTGGGGTATTGGTGGCCTCTGTCCCGGGCCTGCTATTGCCGTGTTATCACTTGCCTTTTGGCCAGTGATTATCTTTGTTGGCTTTATGGGGCTTGGCCTTGTAATAGGTGCAAAATTAAAGGGATAATGCTTTATCTAGGGCGGCTGCTTTTTCATCAAAGCGTGCTTCCATAGCCACAAGCGCTTGTTGGTAAGAGCTTTGTTGCATAATGCGGCAAAGCTCTTTTTCAAATGAGGCAGGCGGTGGTGTTTGATGAGATGATTTTGGCATCATCACAGACACCATCAGACTAAGATGGTTCCAAATTTCAGCTGTCTGCGTTTCAGCCTCGCTATTAAGCCAAGATAAAAATTCACAATCGATAAGACCACCCGGGCGTTTTTTAAAATCCCAAGCTGCGCGCGGCTCTGATGCCATTTTCTCACGCAATAGGGTGATATTTTTGATCAGCTCACTACGCGCGATTGGCGTCTTACAATGCTGGGTAATGGTCTTATTAATGGCTGTGGCAAATGAGGGGGCTGTTTTGGCAAATGGTAAAAGACGTGCTTTGTGAAGTGCGCGTCTCTCAAATGGCCAAGCCTTGTCCACCAAATAGCTTTGCCATTGGGTAAAATGTGTTGCAATAGGCCCTGCATTCCCATCAGGGCGCAAGCGTGTATCTATTTCATAAAGGCTACCAGAGGCTGTTTGGGCGCTTGTCCAACTAATCAGGCGCTGTGCAAGGCGTTGATAATAATGTCCGCAAGAGAGCTGTTTTGTGCCATTTGATTGGCTGTCTCTGTCGCCATCATATAAGATGATCATATCAATATCTGACTGAGGTGTGAGGCGTCTTTGTCCTGCGCGCCCCATTAAGAGAATGGCAAAATCACTTTTCTCAACAATGCCAAATTGCGCTTCAAATTCGCGGATGGTCACATCAAAGCTAGCACAAAGGCATGCATCTGCGAGGTCTGAGAGATAAAGATGAGCGTCCGTGGCACGTTGCGGATAGGTAATGATATGCGCTTCTGCTCTGAACTTCGCCTCACGTGCCATCAAGCGTATATTATCAAGCTGTAACTCAGCTGGCTTGTCTTTATCTTCATTGGCAAGTATTTCTGAAAAATCAGGATGGTTAGAAAGAGGGCTATGGAACGCATCATCCAGCATTTGTTCAAAAATCTGTGGGTTCTTTGTCAGCTCGCGCATTAATGATGGTGCATTTAATGTGAAGTTTGAGATGAGTTCGATTAATTGCGGGTGCTGATTAAGAAGGGTAAAGACTTGAACGCCTGCTGGCAGCGCCTCTAGGAATTGGGCAAAACCGATAAAATCTTCATCAAGATTATCGCCCTTTGCAAGCTCGCGCATCACAATAGGCAGCAAGGTTTGCAACGTATGACGCGCACGCTCACTTCTGGTGGCAGGCAGGCGGCCAGACATCCAACTCTCAATGGTGCGAATGATATCATCAGGTCTTGAAAAACCCATATCTGTTAAAAATTGCCGCTGGCTTGTCTCATCGGCTGGCCATGCTCCTTGTGCGAGCGCGCCTTCATGGGCCGCAATCATATCTTGCATCACAAGGTGGGAGGCAGCTGACTTGGTCTTGTCCTGAAGGGCTGTGATATAGGCGATAAGCGCCTGTGCATCAGCAAGGCCGGCAAAACGGGCAAATTGTGTCATATCCTCGCTATTATTCGGCAGATGATAAATATGGGCATCACGGCAATATTGCAGGCGATGTTCTAGCTGTCGCCATGCCCAATAGCAGGCGATAGACTCTTCTGCTTGAGATTTTGTCAGATGACCTGCCTTGCATAAAGTCATTAAGGCGTCATCCGTATGAGGGCTGCGCAAAGATTTATCGCGCCCGCCATGAAGCAGTTGCAATAAATGCGTCATCATCTCAACATGGCGAATGCCATAAGCGCCGCGTTTGACATCATGACCATAGCCATCTTGTGGCATGGGGGTGTGGGTAATCCATGCGGTCAGGTCACTTAAAATCGAATAATCAAGCTGTCTGCGCCAAATAAATGGCGTAATCGCATCAAGAAAGGCATCCCCAAGGACAAGATTTCCTGCAACAGGGCGCGCTCTGATAAAGACGGCACGCTCCCAACTTCGGGCGATAGACTCATAATAGCTGATGGCCGCATCAACAGATAAAGCAAGTGCTGTGGCACCGGGGTCAGGTCTAAGGCGCAAGTCAACGCGCCATGCAAAACCATCGCCTGTTTGCTTTTGAAATATCTGTATCAAGGCGCGTGTCAGCGTCACATAATCAGCACTGCTTGCCCCTTCAATCGTGCTGTCATACAGAATAATCAGGTCAATATCAGAGGAATAATTAAGCTCTCTTGCGCCTAATTTTCCCATGCCCAAAATGACAATCGCTGCTTCATTTATTGCGGCCTTGCGGCAGAGATAGGACAAGCAATGGGTCAGCGCAAATTGCGCACAATCAGATAAAAATTGGCATTGGGTTTTAAGGGTGATAGCACCGCTGAGTTCGGCAAGGGATAGTGCAAGGTAACAACGTTGTCGGAAATGGCGTATCAGCACCATCACAGCGCTATCATCAACAGCCTTAGTAAGCTCTGTTGTAAATTCTTCTTCTGCTTGTGCGATAATATCCGCGACATCACCTGATAAAGCGCTTTTAATATCACTGTAATGTGTCTTGGCTATACGCTTTATGAGGCTATGGAGGTGAGGGGCGGCATAAATAATGCTCGCAATCTGTGTGATAAGGGCTGGAGAAGCATCTTTCGCAACAAGACAGGATAGCGCATCATCACGCCACAGCGCCGCAAGCCTCTCATCTTGGGGCAATAGCGGGGCGGCTGGGCTGTCTTTGTGAATATGCGTTCGTGTCATTGTGCCATTATTATGAGCGTAAGATATTGTGCAATTATCCTACTAAGATTGCACGCCCTCTGGCAATGGAATCTAGGTGGCGCGCCCATCGATAGGTGGTCAGCACAGAGGCAGCAGCAAGGCCAAGCCCTAAACCACCCCAGACACTGGCAGGGCCAAAATCAAAGACAAAGGCAAAGAGGCAAGCGCTACCAACCCCCACACCCCAATAGGATGCCACAGCCATAATAGCGGGAATTTTTGTATCATTAATGCCACGTAATTTTGCGCTGGCAATAATCTGCATACCGTCAAACACTTGGAATAGGCCGACATAAAATAACATAGCCACAACCACGGGCAGGGTTTGGACATAATTCACATCACTTGGTTTGATGAAAATATTGGTGAGCGTTTCTGGAAATAACAGCAACAGAGCCGTCATAGGAATAGCGATAATCAGCCCAACAATATGCGCCCCCCATCCTGCGGCACCGACATTGGTTGGGTTATTCTCTCCTGCGGCACGTCCCACCACAGCGGCAGTGGCTTGAGACAGGCCAAGCGGTACCATAAAGGCCATTGCTGCAATCTGATTGGCAATACCAGCAGAGGCAAGAGCCGTTGTCCCAAATGTTCCAATCATAAAGCCTGCTATGACAAACATAGAAGTCTCGCTTAATACGATGACGGCATTTGGGATGCCAAGGCGGATAATGCGGCGCATCAAGGCAATATCAATGCGCCATAGACGCCTGAATGCGTGCAATTTGGCAAAGGCAGGGTTAAATTGCACATAAGCGGCAAAGGCTAAGTTCATCACAAAGTAGCTGATGAAAGTGGCAATCGCGATACCCTCAAGCCCGCGTGGCTCTATACCAAATCCACCATTAGCAAATAGCGGGTTCAAGATAAGATTCACGACGAGACCAGCTATGGTGACAATCAGCTGCGCTTTGGTGCGTTGTGTGCCAATCACAAAGAAGCGGAAAATCATGAAAAGAAAGAATAATGGCAGGCTTAACCCTGACCAGAATAAGAAGCCTTTTGCATGCTCTGCCACATCAGCGCCTTGACCTAGTATCTCAAGCAAGGGGGCACCAAATATCACAAGCGGCATAAATAACAACCCAAGCAATAACGCAATCACGAGCCCTTGGCGAAAGGTTCGGCGTGCCGCGTCATTATCACCTGATCCAATACTTTGAGAGATAAGAGGCGAGATAACAGCCATCAAGCCAAGTGTGAAGAAATAGAGCGGCTGATACAGGCGAATAGCCACAGACCCGGCGGCTAAATCTAAAATACTTAACCGACCCATCATGATGATATCTGCTGTCATAATGCCAAATGAGGCAATCTGAGATATGACAAGCGGGAGTGTGAGAAGACTTAATTGGCGCATCATCGCACCTGAAATATAGCGCGCCGGAATATAAAATGGTCTCACAGATACCGCCTTTTGCTCGCGCGTTTGAGGCGCAAAATCGAAGAGTAAGCTTGCTAGACATTAGCGGATTACTGTCCTATATGATAGCGGAAAAATTGGTGCCGGCATTCATCCAAATCAAACCATATGGCGTAACAACCCCATGACAATCGGCGGAAAATACGCTTGTGTTTTTTGCGTCTCTTTGCTGGCTCCTATCTTGCCATTTGCCTTGTTGTACCAGGGCGCCTTATTATTTTATGAACAAACCTCTGAGGCTTTTATGATTAAAAAAATCATTGTGACATTTTTAGTGCGCGGTTTACCTGCGATAGCGGTTTTTGGCGCTTTTATCGCCTTATTTAATTATTTAGTCGCAACAAAGCCGCAGGTAGAATCTGAGCCAGCTGCACCACAGGTTTGGACCATTAAAGATGTTGTGGTGAAAAACCAACAAGCTCAGCCAGTTGAAAATGCCTATGGCACAGTGGTTGCCTCGCGCGTTGCAGATATGCGCTTTTCGGTACAAGGGGAGGTGGAGTGGATTTCACCGAATCTTCGCAATGGTGCGAATGTGAAAAAAGGGGATGCGCTTGCGCGCCTTGATACCACACGCTATCAGCTTGCTCTTGATGAATTACTTGCCCAAATCGCAGGTGAAGAGGCACAAACAGCCAGCTTGCAAACACAGCTTGCCTTGCGTGAAAAGACATTAGCACGCACCAAGCGCATGGCCTCTCAAAATGTTGTCTCAGATGCTAATTTAGATGAGGCAGAGCTTGCTGTTGCTGTCACCAAAGGCCAGCTTGTTGCCTCACAAGCGCGCACAGCACAATTGCGTGTCGCAGAACGCTCTCGCCGCAAAGATATTGCTGATTCAGAACTTACCGCGCCATTCACAGGCACTTTGTCAGATGTGAATGTTGGTCTTGGTCAAATTGCGTCATCATCAGTTGCCATTGCGCGCATTACCGACCAAAGCTCGCTTGAAGTTCCATTTGTTGTGAAAGCAGAGATTTATGCCAATGCCCCGCAATTGCTAGGCCAGACAGTGTCAGTGACATGGCAATCTGGTGCCCGTGATGTCGCAAAAGCCAAAGCTTTTATCGCACGCACAAATGCCCAGCTTGATAAAATAGATGGTGGCGGGCGTTTATATGCTGAGCTGATTGAGCCTGCGGCATCTGCTATCAGACCGGGCGCCTTTGTTGAGGTCGAATTTATCGGCCGCTCTTTTGATGATGTCGCAATAATGCCTGAAGAAGCCCTTTTTGGTGATGAGACTGTCTATGTCAATGATGGTGGCACAGCGCGGGCAAAGCAGGTTGAGCTTGTCTGGCGGACACCTGGCTTTGTCTATCTCAAGGGGCTTGAGGATGGGACAAGATTAATTGCCACGCGCCTTCCTGGTATTGGTGACGGCGTCAAAGTTCAAACAGTTTCAAAAGCGCAATAGGTCTGAGTTGGCACGAGAAAGTTAAAAAATTATGTTTTCTTCGATGATTGAATTTTTTGCACGACATAGAACAGCCGCCAATATTGTGATGGTTGTGATGATTGTCACAGGCATTATCTCGGCTGATAGGTTAAATCGCCAATTCTTCCCTGATGTGGATGTTGAGATTGTTGCTGTCTCTGTGGTGTGGTCTGGCGCTACGGCAGAAGATGTAGACAGTAATATCGTTCAGCCATTAGAGCCTGAATTACGTACGATTGCCAATGTGAAAAAAGTCTCCTCAAGCTCATTTGAAGGCGTGGCGCAAACACAAGTAGAATTTGTGTTTGGCACTGATATGCAAAAGGCGCTCGCTGATGTTGAGGCCGCGGTTGGGCAGGTTGACTTCCCCAAAGATGCTGAGGCGCCAAAGGTTGTGAAGGGCGAGTTTTACGATACGATTTCGCGTGTTGTATTACATGGCCCATTGCCGCTGGAATCCTTGCGCTATTATGCGAAATCCATCAAAGAAGATTTGCTGCAAATCGGGGTTGATAAGGTCGAAGTACTCGGCCTGCCTGATGAAGAAATCCTCATCGAAGTCAATGAATCAGAATTGGCACGCCTTGGATTGACATTAGGCTCGATTTCAAATGCGATTGCGGCTGTCTCAGTAGATGTGCCAGCAGGTCGTTTTGCTGATGGTGCGTTGCGTGTGCGCTCGCTTGGTTTGCGCAAAACAGCAAATGAATATCGTAATATTGAAATCCTCGCCAGAGCCGATGGCAGCCGCGTCTTGCTTGGGGATGTTGCGCAAATTCAAGACACAATTGCTGACCCTGCAACATTGCAATTCTATCGGGGTAATCCGGCTGTTGAATTGCATATTCAACGTGGCAAATCATCTGACAGTCTGACCGTCAATCAGCTTGTCCAAGATTTCATAAGTGAAAAACAACGCGAATTACCGACAAATTTAACACTAATTCAGCATGATGTGGCCGCCATTTTAATCTCAGAGCGTATTAGCTTGATGGTTGAAAATGGCCTTGGTGGTCTTTTGATTGTGATGGGTGTCTTATTCGCGTTCTTATCAGGTCGTGTAGCCTTTTGGGTGGCGGCCGGTATTCCTGTGGCATTTTTAGCGACCTTTTCAGTGATGCTTGTCTCTGGGCAATCGATTAATATGATTTCCCTCTTTGGCCTTATCATGGCGCTGGGTATTGTGGTTGATGATGCTATTGTGATTGGTGAACACGCCGAATATTTGCGTCAAAAGCGTAATTTGCCAATTGCTGATGCGTCTGTCTTGGCCGCAAAGCGTATGGGCCCGCCTGTGATTTCTGCTATGCTGACAACAGTTGCGGCCTTTTTGCCACTCTTTATGGTCAAGGGCATTATTGGGGTGATTATTGGCGCTATCCCTGCTGTGGTTTGTGCTGTGCTTGTGGCATCGCTTCTGGAATGTTTCTTTATCTTGCCGGCCCACCTTGCGCATTATGG
>WTHV01000270.1 GCA_011525265.1 Alphaproteobacteria bacterium
GTTCCATAATACCTGCGACAAACACATCTGTGCCATCACATAAGGCATCAACATCAACCTCAACCGCATTATCAAGGAAACGGTCAATCAGTACAGGGTTATCACCAGAGACGACAACCGCATCACGCATATAACGCTCTAGCTCATCACGCTGATGAACCACCTCCATCGCACGCCCGCCAAGAACATAAGAGGGGCGAATAACAACTGGCAGGCCGATACGGTCAACAATATCACGCGCTTGTTCGGCTGAGGTAGCGATACCATTTTCAGGCTGTTTTAAATCAAGACGCTGCAAGAGCTGCTGGAAACGTTCTCTATCTTCAGCCAAATCAATCGCATCTGGGCTTGTGCCAAGAATAGGAATGCCCGCTGCTTCTAGGGCCGCGGCAATCTTCAATGGTGTCTGACCACCAAGCTGAACAATCGCACCTTTCACCGTGCCATTTTCCTGTTCTTTGCGGATGATTGAAATCACATCTTCCGCTGTAAGCGGCTCAAAATACAGCCTGTCTGATGTATCATAATCTGTTGAAACTGTCTCAGGATTACAATTGACCATAATCGTCTCATACCCTGCCTCAGCCAAAGCATAGGCCGCATGAACACAACAATAATCAAATTCAATACCTTGACCGATACGGTTCGGGCCACCCCCTAATATAACAACTTTTTCCTTATCAGAGGGGCGTGATTCACACACCGCACCAGAGGTGTTCTCATAAGAAGAATATAAGTAAGCCGTAGATGATGAGAACTCAGCTGCACAAGTATCAATACGCTTGAATAGTGGCGTAATATTATGTGCTAGGCGCTGTGCAGTCACATCGCTCTCAGCCATACCAGCAAGCGTTGCAAGCCTAGCATCAGAAAAACCAAGGCTTTTCAGATGACGTAGTGCATCGGCAGATTGCGGCAAACCATCTTCAGCAACAGCCATCTCATGCGAGATAATATTGGCCATACGCTCTAGGAACCATTTGTCCCATTTTGTGATCTCATGCACCTCATTAATGCTCATGCCAGACCGTAAAGCTTGGGCAATGCGCAAAATGCGATTTGGTGTTTGACCAGATAAAAAGCCGCGCATCACATCAGCGCCAGCTGCCTTATCAGGCTCTGGCAAATCAATATCATCAAGCCCGTTCAAACCTGTTTCCATTGAACGAAGTGCTTTTTGCAATGATTCTTCAAATGTGCGACCCACTGACATCGCCTCACCCACAGACTTCATTGACGTAGAAAGTTCCGCCACAGCACCAGGGAATTTCTCAAATGTGAAGCGTGGGATCTTTGTGACGATATAATCAATCGTTGGCTCAAAGCTCGCAGGGGTGACTTTGGTAATATCATTATCAAGCTCATCAAGCGTATAACCAACTGCCAATTTTGCTGCTACTTTTGCAATCGGGAAACCAGTTGCTTTTGAAGCAAGGGCAGATGAGCGGCTTACGCGCGGGTTCATCTCAATCACAATCACGCGGCCATCTTTGGGATTCACCGAGAATTGAACATTAGAGCCGCCAGTATCAACACCAATTTCGCGCAATACTGCCAAAGAGGCATCACGAAGCACTTGATATTCTTTATCAGTTAACGTTAGCGCCGGTGCTACTGTAATAGAATCGCCTGTATGGACACCCATCGGGTCAACATTTTCAATCGAACAGATAATGATGCAATTATCATTGCGATCACGCACCACTTCCATCTCAAATTCTTTCCAACCAAGCAGAGATTCTTCAATCAAAATCTCAGACACAGGTGACAAGCGCAAACCATCAGAGACAATCTGCTCAAACTCTGCACGGTTATAGGCAACACCGCCGCCTTCACCGCCAAGCGTGAAAGACGGACGGATAATCGCAGGCAATCCCACAACATCCAAAGCTGCCATCGCATCTTCAAATGTTTTCACGGTGCGGGAGCGAGCTGATTCAAGACCAATCTTATCCATAGCGTCACGGAATAATTGTCTATCTTCTGCTTTTTCAATTGATTCAGGACGCGCGCCAATCAACTCCACATTATGACGCTCAAGCGCGCCGCTATAATGCAAAGCCAAAGCGGTATTCAAGGCTGTCTGGCCACCCATAGTTGGCAAGAGAACATCAGGCTTTTCTTTGGCGATAATCTTTTCAACAATCTCTGGCGTGATAGGCTCAACATAAGTGGCATCGGCCATGACCGGGTCAGTCATAATGGTCGCTGGGTTAGAATTAACCAGAATAACGCGGTACCCTTCTTCTTTGAGCGCCTTACAAGCTTGCGCACCAGAATAGTCAAACTCACACGCTTGGCCAATAATAATAGGGCCAGCGCCAATAATCATAATCGATTGAATATCATCTCTGCGCGGCATGGCTTAACGGTTCCCTTTTTCAGATTTAGCTTCTGACATCATGTCGGTGAATCTTGTAAATAAATGCGTCGAATCATGCGGCCCCGGTGATGATTCTGGGTGATATTGGACACAGAACATCGGCTTTGATTTATGGCGCACACCTTCTACTGACCCATCAAATAAAGAGCGGTGCGTGACCTCTAGATGCGCTGGCAGGCTATCTTCATCAACCATGAAGCCATGATTTTGACTTGTGATCTCAATTTGCCCTGTCATCAAATCTTTCACAGGATGGTTGGCGCCTCTATGGCCGCGCTCCATCTTCACAGTCTTACCACCTTGGCTTAGAACCAGTAATTGATGGCCAATACAAATACCGAACACAGGCAGGTCAGCCTCAACAATTTTTGCAATCTCTGTGCCTGTATAATCAGCTGTTGCCGCAGGGTCGCCAGGGCCATTTGATAAAAACACACCATCTGGCTTTTGAGCGAGGATTTCATCTGCTGTGCTTGTCGCAGGCATAACAGTCACATCACAACCCGCATCAACCAAACAACGCATGATATTTTGCTTAATACCATAATCAAGGGCGACAACCTTATGCGTTGCGCTTGTGCTTGTATGGGCTTGGGCATCGAGATCATAGCTACCTTGCGCCCAATTGCCAGCCTCATCTCTTGTAACAGATTTCGCTAAATCCATCCCCTTCAAGCCCGGCCAGTCTTGGGCCATTTTCTGCAAGGCAGGGATATCGAACTGGCCATCTGGCTGATGACAAATCACACCACGCGGCGCGCCATTATCACGGATATATTGTGTTAAGGCTCTTGTATCAATGCCCGCAATGCCAGGCAAATTATGATGCGCAAGCCATGATGATAAATCTTGGTTATCGCGCCAATTTGACGGGCTTGTCAGCTCATTGCGCACAATCATGCCAAGACAAGCAGGTACGTCAGTTTCAATATCAACAAGGTTGGTGCCAATATTTCCAATATGCGGGAAGGTAAAGGTGATAAGCTGTCCTGCATAGGACGGGTCAGTCATAATTTCCTGATAGCCTGTCATGGATGTGTTGAAGCAAACCTCACCCACATTAACCGTTTCTGCCCCAAAGCCCTTGCCTTCAAAGACTGTGCCATCATCAAGAACCAACAAAGCGGTAGGTTTTGAATCAAAAGAGGCTTTTGTAATTGGTCTATCTGGTTGAATTTGGCTCGCTGACATTACACCTTCCACCTTATCTAGCATCTCTATAAAAACAGTGATGCTGAAAGAAACAAAATTACCCAAAATGCTAATTCTGCGGCGGCGAAAGAGATTCGGCCCACTTGTAGCTTATTCTCAATCTTGAGAACGCGCACAAAATTGCCATGTGATACAGCCAAACCCCCTCAGAGGTCAAGTACTCATCTTCCCCCTTTTTGTGATATTTTACTTGTCGGGAAAAATTTCTTAGTTTAAAAGCGCAAATCCATTGTAAACTGGCCTGTGATGGCCAAGCCGATAGCGCGTTATACATCGCTTTAAATGAAATAGGTCGGCAGAAATGAATGTAGCATACAATGGAAGAAATAAAGGGGATCCCTATGCGTGATGCCATTAGTACTGCACAAAAAGATGCACTCAAAGCCAAGGATAAGACGGCACTATCTACCATCCGCCTTATTACAGCTGCTTTAAAAGACAGAGATATTGCCGCGCGCACCAAAGGGTCAGGCGAAGGCATTACCGATGATGAAATCCTTGCCATGCTTCAGACCATGATCAAACAGCGTGCCGAATCGGTAAAGCTTTATAATGAAGGTAACCGACCTGAATTAGCCGCTGCGGAAAATGAAGAAATTCGTGTTATCCAACAATTTTTGCCGCAACAGCTCTCAGCAGAAGAGTTGGCAGAGGCCATCACAGCCGCTATTGCAGAATCACAGGCCGAATCAGTCAAAGATATGGGCAAGGTCATGGGCGTTCTCAAAGCACGCTATGCTGGACAAATTGATTTTGGTGCCGCAAGTGGTGAGGTAAAATCACGCTTGATGCAAAAAGGGGCTTAAGGCTCCTAGCCAAGCTTTCTACAAATATCCTATACTAAGCGGACAGGCTTTATCATGGCACAGATATGCGCCGTGGCTGAAGGTCTGTCCGATTGTTTTTAACCCGCTTTTGTGGCTTGCGCTGAATGATGCTTGTCACATCGTCACTTGTCGCAATGCGAGACCTGTTAACAGATGGCTTTTCCCCCAGAATTTATAGATGACATAAGAGGGCGCATCAGCCTATCATCTCTGATTGGCAAGCGGGTCAAGCTTATCAAAAAAGGGCGACGACAAACGGGGTTATGTCCCTTTCACAATGAAAAATCACCGTCATTTTCAGTGAATGATGATGAGGGCTATTATCATTGTTTTGGCTGTGGAGCTGGCGGTGACGCCATTACCTATTTGCGCGAAACAGAAGGGCTTGATTTCACCGAGGCTGTCACGCGCCTTGCTGAGATGGCTGGTGTTGCCATTCCAGATCAGCGCCCTGTTGACCCTGTAAAACTGCAACGCCGTCAATCTGTGATGGATGCGCTTGGGGCGGCAGCTGAATTTTATAAATTACAACTTGCCACCACACCCCAAGCAGGCACAGCCAGAGCCTATCTTGAAGATAGAGCGATAAGTGATGCCACAAGAGCTGACTTTCAGCTTGGCTATGCGCCGCCCGCCGGCTTGCGCGCCCACATGCAAAGCAAGGGCTTTGATGAGGGTTTATTGCTTGAGGCTGGCCTATGTGGCCGATCTGAGCGTGATAACAGCCTTTATGATTATTTCCGCAACCGTATCATCTATCCAATTTGCAATCGCCAAGGGGCTGTGATTGCCTTTGGCGCGCGTGCCATGGGCGATGCGATGCCAAAATATCTCAACTCCAAAGATGGCCCGACCTTTTCGAAATCAGCGGTTCTTTATGGCTGGCAACAAGCACGCGAACGCGTAAGGCGCAACCTGCCTCTTTTGGTTGTTGAGGGCTATATGGATGTGATTGCTGTGACAGCGGCAAATGTGGCAGGGGCGCTTGCCCCGCTTGGCACCGCGCTCACCGAACAGCAAATCGCGCTTATTTGGAAATTACATGATGAGCCTGTCTTATGCTTTGATGGTGATAAGGCAGGTCAGAAAGCAGCTATGCGCGCAATTGAACGTATTTTGCCAGTCTTAGAGCCTGGTAAATCTGTGCGTATTGCCGTTATGCCAGAGGGCAAAGACCCTGATGATATATTGCGTCATGAAGGGGCTGAGGCGCTAAAAGCCATTATCTCAACAGCCGCTAGCCTCACCGATGCGCTTTGGGAGCGTGTTGGACAAGAATTCCGCCTTGATGATCCCACCGCACGTGCGGCCTTTTTCCAACAGGTTCGCGATATGGTGCGCACCATTGGCCACAATCAAACACGCCAAGCCTATGGGGATGAGATTGAACATCGCATCCAAAGCCTGCGCACGACTTTGCGCGGCGGCACAGCCTCTGGCCAAGCGCTTGCAGGAACCAAACGCATTAGACGCCCCCAAACAGGTGCTAAGGCGCGCCTATCGGCCATGTTATCACTTCTGATAGCGCATCCTGAGCGAATCGCAGATATATATGAAGACCTTGCGATGGTTGATTTTGGGCGCCTAGCCGGTGATTTTCGCCTAGAAGAGATAAAAAAAGAGATGCTTGATCTGGTAATTCATGACCCTGACCTTGACGCAGATGGGCTGAAACACCATTTAAGTGAGAAAGGGCACGGCCAAATATTGTCTGATCTTTACAGTGATGATATGATAGCCCGTCTTGGGATGCACCCCAATGATATGGCAACTCAAAAAGTAGGCACGTTGCTAGACGAATTATTAGCGCGGCTCAAACGCTGACTATGCGGAAAAAAACCGCGACAAAAGGCGCCATCATTGGCGCTGATATGTCTGTGACACAAAAGACGGAAGACAAGAATTATGGCACGCAAATCAAGCGCAAATACAGCAGAAGCAAAAGACCAGAAAGGCGATGCGCCAATTCTGGACACAAAGAATTCTGCGATTAAGACCCTTATCAAAAAGGGCAAAGAGCGCGGCTTTGTCACACATGATGAATTAAACGCGGCTCTGCCCCAAGAAGAATTATCATCCGAGCAAATCGAAGATGTCATGTCAGCTCTAAGCGAGATGGGCGTGAATGTGGTTGATTCAGCTGATAGCGAAGATGCTGGTGCAGAGGAGTCAAACGAAGAAGGCACAACCTCAGGCAATTTGTCTGATTCAGATGTGTCTGGCTCAGATGACCCTGTGCGTATGTATTTGCGTGAAATGGGTACGGTTGAATTGCTGTCGCGTGAGGGCGAGATCGCTATTGCAAAACGTATCGAAGCTGGCCGTGAGATGATGATTGGCGGCCTGTATGAGAGCCCGCTTACCATCCGCGCTCTTATCGCATGGCGCAAGCAGGTCGAAGAAGGCGCAATGCCGCTTCGTGATATCATTGACCTTGATACCACTTATAACCGCCTAAATGGCACACCGCTTGAAGATCAAAATGCGTTACGACTTGCGGCTGAAAATGATGATTCAGATGATATCGAAGCTGATCCAGAGCTTGAAAATAACGAAGCCGAGGAAGAAGAAGACGATGACAATGAAGACACAACATCACAAGACTCAAACCAGTCAGATGATGACGATGATGATGATCTAGATGATTTCAATATGTCACTTGCCGCGATGGAAGAAGCGGTCAGCGACGATGTCTTTGCAAGCTTTGATGAGGTCGAAAAAGCCTTTAATGTGTTCAATAAATTACAACAAGCTCATCTGAAATCTATGAAGACAGAAGAGGCGTTTCCAGCAACAAAGCAAATCGCCTTGCAAAAAGCGCGCATTAGCTTAGCTGAGAAGATGGAAGCTGTGTTCTTGAATGCTAATCGCCTCGAATCACTCTCAGAACAGCTGTTTGATTTATCACGTCATATCACAGCGACTGAAGGTCATATCCTACGCCTTGCCACTGATTGCCGTATTAACCGCAACCAATTTATCGAAGCATGGACAGGGCGCGAGAATGTCGCCAATTGGCCTGGTGATAAATTCAATAATGCAGGCTGGCGCAAATTGCTTGAAAATCACGGCGATGCTGTGCGCGATACCCAAGATAAGATGGATTTAATGATTGCTGATATTGGCCTTTCAATTGGCGAATTCCGCGAAATCATCCAGACCGTTCAGCGTGGCCAAAGAGAGGCAGCACGTGCGAAAAAAGAAATGGTCGAGGCAAATTTGCGCCTTGTTATTTCAATTGCGAAAAAATACACCAATCGCGGCCTACAATTCTTGGATTTGATTCAAGAAGGTAATATTGGCTTGATGAAGGCGGTTGATAAATTTGAATATCGCAGAGGCTATAAATTCTCGACCTATGCAACATGGTGGATTCGCCAAGCGATTACCCGCTCTATCGCTGACCAAGCACGCACCATCCGTATTCCTGTTCATATGATTGAGACGATTAACAAGCTTGTGCGTACCTCACGCCATATGCTTCACGAAATTGGCCGCGAGCCAACACCTGAAGAATTAGCCGATAAGCTATCAATGCCATTGGATAAGGTGCGCAAAGTCTTAAAAATTGCCAAAGAGCCTATCTCTCTAGAGACACCGATTGGTGATGAAGAAGATAGCCAGCTTGGTGATTTCATCGAAGATAAGAACGCGATTCAGCCGCTTGATGCCGCCATTCAATCTAATCTGCGCGAGACCACAACAAGAGTGCTTGCCAGTTTGACCCCCCGTGAAGAGAGGGTCTTGCGTATGCGTTTTGGTATTGGTATGAACACTGACCACACACTCGAAGAAGTTGGTCAGCAATTCTCTGTGACAAGAGAGCGTATCAGACAGATTGAAGCCAAAGCCCTGCGCAAGCTCAAACATCCGTCACGCTCACGCAAATTGCGCAGCTTCCTCGAACATTAAGATGAATCGCACTATCATCATGATAGCCGATCAGTAAGAAATGACGGGCCTGTAGTTCAATTGGTTAGAACCCACGGCTCATAACCGTGTTGTTGCAGG
>WTHV01000244.1 GCA_011525265.1 Alphaproteobacteria bacterium
GGATATGCGCTGCCTCATTACCATGCGGATAGAGGCGTGTTTTTGTTGGCGTCACAGCAATGCCTGGCAGGCCAAGCATCAAGATCTCTTGGTGGCGTTGCGGTGTCAGTCGTCTTTCAAGCTCAATATAGCGGGTCTTTTTGGCAAAACGCTCAAGCAGGCGCTCTTCTGTCCAATTTGGCAAAAGCGGTGCAAGCTTTTCTGCTGTCTCGAACGGGTCGAGAATTAATTTGGGGTCAGCGTGCAAAATCTTCACAGGCACAGAGGTTGCCAACACCTTGCCATTGCGATCTGTGATGATGCCACGTTCAATTTTGCTTTGCGTCTTTGTGCCAAATTGCGAGCGTAGGTCAGCGTTGGTTGCCAAGTAAAAGGCTTTCGCCCCAATCAAGGAAAAGCACATGAAGGCGCAAATTGTGCCAACAGATAACCGCCCAAGCGCAATCTTTTTTGATTGTGCTGGTTGCGGCTTTGCCGGCCAAATAATTTCCCGAAGGGCACGCTTCATTACTCTACACTCTCCTTAAACGCATTATCGCGGAATGGAATCGCCTCAAGAGGCAGGACGCGATCTGTTGAGATCGGGGTCAATGATAAAAGGTTTGATGAAAGGCTAAGCACCCGCTCAGGGCGAGAGAGGTAAGACCATTCAGCATTTAAAATGGCTGACTGCTGATTTTGAAAAGCTATCTCAGCTTCAAGCTTTGCTAACTCATCAGCGCGGCTATCAAAGCTGTGGGTCGTCATATAAAGGCCGGTGCCTGAAAAGACCAAAATCAACGCAATGAGAAGTAATACCCGCATAAGCTATGCTCCCTTAGCCAAATTTGTGTCGTGAAGGCGCTTTGCGGCACGAAGCTTGGCCGAGCGTGAGCGCGGATTTGTGGCAATCTCATCATCGCTTGGCAAAAGCGGCTTGCGTGTCACCATTTGGAAAAAGACAGGTGCGTCTTCAAGTTCTGGTAAATGGCGCGACGGGCGTGCCACCTTGCCGCCACGATTAGCGATGAATTTCTTCACAATTCTATCTTCAAGAGAATGAAAGGTGACAACGACCAAAAGGCCATCAGGTTTTAAGAGCGTTTGTGCTGATTCAAGAGCTTGTTCAATCTCTGCCATCTCTTGATTGACATAGATACGAAGTGCTTGGAAGGAGCGCGTCGCTGAATCTGACTGCCCTGGTTTTGGGCGTGGCATCACAGAATGGATAATCTCTGCTAGCTGTAAGGTGCGTGTGATAGGGGTCTCATTGCGCGCCTTGACAATGGCTCTCGCAATTCTGCGGGAGGCACGCTCATCCCCATAGGTATAGAGAATATTTGCCAAATCTGCCTCAGCGGTGTTGTTCACCACCTCAGCCGCATCAAGCCCATCTTGCGACATACGCATATCGAGCGGGCCGTCTTTTTGAAAAGAAAAACCACGTTCAGCTTGATCAAGCTGTGTTGAACAAACCCCAAGGTCAAAAACAATCCCATCCACGCCATCAGTTGCGGCCTGTGGGTCATGATGGTCAAGCAAATCGCGCATTTGCGAAAAACGACCATGGGCAAGGGTAAAGCGTGGTGCGTGATCTTCTATCAGATTCTGGCCACGGGCAATAGCATCAGGGTCTTGGTCAATCGCCATTAAATGACAATCTGCGCTTTGAAGGATAGCACGGCTATAGCCGCCATTGCCAAAGGTGGCATCAATATAATGCCCACCATCTCTTAGTGCCAGAGTTGAGACGACCTCATCAAGCATGACTGGTTGATGCAGGGTCTGACTACTCATTACGAGCCTCCGTCAGATGGCGCTGTTTGGCGGCTTAATGTCAATTTGGGCAGACCATTTGCCTTGGCATTGGCTCTGGCAGTGGATTCTCTGTCACGGAATGTCTCAGGGTGCCAAATTTGGAATGAGCGCCCAATACCTGCGAAAAGCGCAGTCTCGCCAAGGCTAGCAAATTCGATAAAATCAGCTGAGAGCATGATACGCCCCTCACTATCAAGGCGCATTTCTTGCGCGCTAGAGAGCATGGTTGTCAGTGTTGCCACCTCATCAGACAGGCTGTCCATTGTGTCAATCGCATCAACGATTTGTGAAATACGGTTCGGTCCGCACCCCTCAACACAGGGCAGAACAAGTGATTTATAGAGGAATAATGAGGCGTGATTTGCCTCTAGGGTCGCACGAAATGGCGCAGGCACTGACAGCCGCCCTTTGCGATCTATGCGATTTTCAAATGTGGATAAAAATAAAGCCACACCATTACCCTTTAACGTTATTTGCCCCATTTGGCTTCGGTTAGGCCATTAGGTGACAACAAGTTATTCAAACCCATACTCGGCTTAACAAATTGATTTTATTATTTAAAATCAGGCTATTTCGCTTACAATGCCCCCAAAGTAAGACGGAATGACCCTGAAAAAACCGAATATGGGTTCTTATGGGATATCATGGGAAATAATGGTGGTCAATGGGAAATGCCTGTTACACCA
>WTHV01000205.1 GCA_011525265.1 Alphaproteobacteria bacterium
TTTTGATTGTCCCGTCCTCTGCTTCGCCCAAAATAACTACGTCCTTTAGCATCTGACCTGCGACCTCGCACACTGTGGGCACGGGGTCTTTCTTAAACACAAGCTTGCTGTGCAGATAGATCACATTGTCCTTTGACATATTCAGCCCTGTAAAATTCTATGCCATGCGGCAAGAACATTAGTTACACGTTCTTCGCTCTGACCATCGTGGTCAATCAGCCACTCTTGTATGACATTATCGACAGTGGTCACCGCTTCTTGCCACTTCATCCTCGGTTCTTTGGATGCGATTGTGGCTTCATCTGGCATCAGATGTGTTTCCATATCAGACTCCTCGTTACTATCTGTTATCCTATCAGATATCATCCAACTGTCAACAATCTCAAGCCCACATACTGGGCAAGCGATGCTTCCATCCATCTTGTTAAGAGATAAATTACCGGAGCACTTGGGACAACGGCCTGCGTCCAACGGCATTTGCATATCATCAATGATATCTTGGTTCATCATCTTCCTCGTCCTCTTTTCCAATAATGTTTTGATTAGCAACCATCATCGCCGCCGCCAGAATCTGAGTAGCTATGACGGGGCTTTTCCTGTTGCCCGTGATAGCCAGACACATGCCTGCGGACAGCAACAAATAGGCGGCATAATCCTGATCCACTTCCAACTCACAGAGTGTGGCAATGGTGTCGCTGATAATTTCAGACGCAGCTTCAGCCAGCTTTTCATCCTGTATCTTCATCGCTTTTCCTCTGTGTCTATAATTTCAAGGTCACCTATCGAAAAACCCAGACTGTTCATCAAACCTGTGCGCCTACGCAACCTGTTCTCTGCCAACTCTTTGGCTTCTTCTTCGTCCACGGCCTTGACGAACTGGTCTTTGTAGAACTCAACGATCAGCCCGACCCTGTAGTACCTTTGTTTGTGCTTCGACCCTGAACTTACGGTCTTTAATTTTGTCATTGTCATATACCTTCGTAAACAATTTGAACCAACACTTGGGGCAGTAGTACCGCCCCTGCTCTACTACTATCGCCTGGGCGGCACACTCTGTGCAATGATAATCATTAATCATACGGCTCTTCCCATTCGTCCGTAAAGACACTGTCCAAATGTTTGATGATATCGTCCGGTAGATACAGACGTGGCTCTTCATAGCCCAGTGGTTCAAGCGACCTGCGTCTGGGGTCTTTTGCTGACGCATCTCGATCCCCGATCCTTTGTTCTACCTCCGGCAGCCAGTCATCCAGATTGTGTCCATGTTCTTTGTCTTCTGGAAACAGGATAGACTTGCCGTCCTTCTTGATGTCAAAGATCATGTAGTTGTGACAGCCCCATGTGTCCGTCACGACCTCATAGCCAAGGCTTTCAATCTCACCCTCGACCTCATGCGTTCCGTTCCAGCCATCGCCATCACCGAACCCGAACTTTGAGAAGGCATCTTCCCATTCCCATGAAATAATTACTCTAGGCATCGTAAGTCTCCAGATATTTTTCTTTGAAAGCTTGATAGGCCAGCAGTTGATACGCCTGATAGTGGATGGTTTCCCAATCTGCTATGGGGTCAATGCCACCACCATAATTAAATATGGATTCCAGATCACTTTCCAGCATTACCAAGATTGCATTCGCCTGTTCTTGTGGTAATTCAATTACCATTGATTTCTGTTTCTTTGCCATGTCAGTACACTCCAAATAAAAAGTCGTTGATTGTTTCGATGTCTTCCAACACCACGAAAAAGTGCTTACCCCCACCCATATGAATGGCTGTGCAGTCTTCTTCCAAGTCCCCTGTCCTGATGGTTATCGGGCGCAGAATGAACTGCTCATCACCAAAATAAAACACGCACATATTTGTGTCCCGTAGATCATAACCACTGCTACTGCTACCAACCATGTGCAACGGCATACGCCTACGCTGTATGCGCGTAAGTGATTTTTCAACTTCAGTCATTGCTGTCCTCCTCGAACGTGCCTTCAAACATGAAGCATTCATGCTTGCCTTGAATTAATGTGATTAACTTGTCCCTCACTGCCTCGTGCAGTGTATCTGGATCCGTGTCCCTCGGTGCTTTGACGCTGAGAATATTGTCCAGCGTAAAGTCAAAAGATATCATGTCATCCATAGACCAACTCCCCAAATAAACCACGTTGAATAATCTGGTCTGCAATCTCAGCATCGATGTCACCCTGCATGACAGACGATATAATGTGCCATGAGTCCAGCATATGAATACCTTGCTCGATAATTCTCAGTGACGTACCGTGTGCCACTTCGCTTTCCTCATCACCCCAACCATCACTGCCATGATGGATTGTCACCGGAAAGTTTTGCAGTATCTGCTTGCCGTCCTTCAGGTCTTTGCCCTTCGTGTGGATGTAGTCCATCCAGTGTGTACTGCCCCCTTCCAGTGCAGTAATCCAAATATTTTCGGCAGTGTCTGCCCACCATTCAAACGGGAACTGATGCGCTACCGT
>WTHV01000099.1 GCA_011525265.1 Alphaproteobacteria bacterium
CACGCAAGTGTCATCAAGCCCGCTTGTGCCACAAAATGATCCGACATTGATGTTCACAAATGCCGGCATGGTGCAATTTAAGAATGTGTTTACCGGGCTTGAAAAGCGCGATTATAGCCGTGCTGTGACATCACAAAAATGTGTGCGTGCAGGTGGCAAGCATAATGACCTTGAAAATGTGGGCTATACAGCACGCCACCATACCTTTTTCGAAATGCTCGGTAATTTCTCTTTTGGGGATTATTTCAAAGATGAAGCGATTTATAATGCGTGGAACTTGATAACAGGTGATTTTGGCCTCGAAAAAGAGAAGATGCTTGTCACTGTTTATCACGAAGATGAAGAAGCAGCGGCGCTATGGCGTAAAATTGCGGGCATTAGCGATGATCGTATCATTCGCATTGCGACGTCAGACAATTTCTGGTCAATGGGTGATACAGGCCCATGTGGTCCCTGTTCTGAGATGTTTTATGATCATGGTGAGCATATTCCAGGTGGCCCTCCAGGCTCGCCAGATGAAGATGGTGATCGCTTTATTGAGATTTGGAACCTTGTTTTCATGCAATATGAGCAAACCGAATCTGAGCGGTTAAATCTGCCAAAGCCATCTATTGATACAGGCATGGGGCTTGAGCGTATTGCAGCTGTATTGCAAGGCAAGCATGATAATTATGATATTGATTTGATGCGTGCGCTGATTGAAACCTCAGCACATGCCACATCTACTGACCCTGATGGTCCATTTAAAACATCACATCGTGTTGTGGCTGACCATTTACGCTCAGCAGGCTTTTTGATCGCTGATGGGGTTTTGCCATCAAATGAAGGGCGCGGCTATGTGTTGCGCCGTATCATGCGCCGCGCTATGCGCCATTTACATCAAATGGGTGCCAAAGAGCCTGTGATGCATGAATTAGTGCCATCACTTGTCACAGAGATGGGGGGGCATTTTCCAGAATTGGTGCGCGCGCAATCATCTATTGAAGAAACGTTAAAGCTTGAGGAAACTCGCTTTAAAGAGACCGTTGGGCGCGGCATAAAAATCTTGAATGATGAGGTTGAAGGCAAGCCATCTGGCGGCACATTGGCAGGTGAGAAAGCCTTCCGTCTTTATGACACCTATGGCTTCCCGCTTGATCTAACGCAAGATTTCTTGCGCGGTTATGGCTGGGAGGTTGACAAGGCAGGTTTTGATGAGGCTATGGCAGCACAAAAGGCCGCCGCACGTGCTGCATGGTCTGGCTCTGGCGGGACAGCTGAGCAAGCCATCTATCTTGAATTGGTCGATGAGATTGGCAGTACAGAGTTCCTCGGCTACCGCAATGAAGAAGCAGAGGCAGAGGTGAAAGCGATTATTGCTGATGGCAAAAGCGTGACGCTCGCAAAAGAGGGTGATGAGGTCGAAATCATCACAAATCAAACGTGCTTTTATGGCGAGTCAGGTGGTCAAGTGGGCGATATTGGCACCATATCCTGCGATGCTGGCACGGCCAACATCACAGACACCACAAAGACAGCTGCAGGGCTTTTCCGCCATCATGCGATGATTTCATCTGGTTCTATCTCAGTAGGTGAGGGCGTCGCCCTTGTCATTGATAAGGATCGCCGCGCCATGACGAAAGCCAATCACAGCGCGACACATTTGCTTCACGAAGCATTGCGCGAAGTTTTAGGCGATCATGTTGCACAGAAAGGGTCAAATGTAGGCCCTGAGCGCCTGAGATTTGATTTCAGCCATCAAAAAGCCATGTCAGCCGCAGAAATAGCCGCTGTTGAAGATATCGTTAATGAACGTATTTTGATGAATAATGAGGTCACAACCAGATTAATGACGCCTGATGAGGCCATTGAAGAAGGCGCGCTTGCCCTATTTGGTGAAAAATATGGTGATGAAGTGCGTGTTGTGTCTATGGGGGGCCCGACAACTGTCCAGGGTCGTGCCGCATGGTCTGTTGAGCTTTGCGGTGGCACCCATGTGAGCCGCACAGGTGACATTGCGATTTTGAAAATTGTCCAAGAAACGGCTGTCGCAGGTGGTGTGCGCCGTATTGAGGCTGTTACACAAAAAGGTGCGCGCCAGTGGATTGGCACAAAGGATGCCCAGCTAAATAATGTGGCCTCTTTGTTAAAAGCATCACCTGACCAAGTCTCCGAGCGTGTGACAAGCCTGCTTGAAGAACGCAAAAAGCTTGATAAAGAAGTCAGCGAGCTTCGCCGCAAGCTTGCTTCTGGTGGCGGTACAAAAGGGCAAGAGGCTGAGGCAATTGGTAATGTCAGCTTTATTGGTAAGGTTTTAGATGATGTGCCTGCCAAAGACCTAAAGCCATTGGCAGATGAGCTGAAAGCCGCAGGTGGTGCGCTTGTCATTGTGCTTATTGCTCGCAATGAAGGCAAAGCCTCAATCGTTGTCTGTGTCAGTGATGAGGCGGTTCACGATTTTGACGCTGTCAGTCTTGTGCGCATTGGTGCTGAGGCACTTGGTGGTAAGGGCGGTGGCGGTCGTGCTGATATGGCACAAGCAGGTGGCCCTGATGCAAGCCGCGCTGATGAGGCAATTGCCGCTATCAAAGCAGCGCTGGCGGCAGGATAATAACCGCGTCATCCAATTTCAGAGCATTAAAAAAGGCGCCGATAAGAGGCGCCTTTTTGTATCATATATCTATCAGCCTATGAGGCAGACATTGCAGCTTGAAGGTTGGTATCAAGCGCATCAAGGAACTCATCTGTTGTAAGATAAGGCTGATCTGAGCCAATTAGCAGAGCCAAATCTTTGGTCATCTGACCACGTTCAACTGTCTTAATACAAACTTGCTCAACCGTCTGTGCGAATTTTTCAACGTCTGGTGTGTTATCGAAACGCGCACGATAGGTCAGGCCTCTTGTCCATGCAAAGATAGACGCAATCGGGTTTGTTGATGTCTCTTTGCCTTGCTGATGCTGACGGTAATGGCGTGTGACTGTACCGTGAGCGGCTTCAGCTTCGACTGTCTGCCCATCTGGTGTCATCAAAACAGATGTCATGAGGCCAAGTGAGCCAAAGCCCTGTGCCACTGTATCTGACTGGACATCGCCATCATAGTTCTTACAAGCCCAAACAAAGCCACCTTCCCATTTCATGGCACAAGCGACCATATCATCAATAAGGCGGTGCTCATAGGTGATGCCTGCTTCGGCAAATTTCTCTTTGAATTCACTTTCGAATACTTCTTCAAACAAATCTTTGAAACGACCATCATATTTTTTCATGATAGTGTTCTTTGTTGAAAGATAGACTGGCCAGCCCAAATCAAGGCCGTAATTCATACAAGCTCTTGCAAAACCTCTGATTGATTCATCAAGATTATACATGGCCATTGCCACGCCTGATTCAGGGAAGTCAAAGACCTCTCTTGTGACTGCAGGGCGGCCATCGGCTGGTTGGAATGTTAGTGTTAATGTGCCTGCGCCATCAACAAGCATATCTGTGGCACGATATTGGTCACCAAAAGCGTGACGGCCAATGACAATCGGCTTTGTCCACCCCGGAACAAGGCGCGGGACGTTAGAGCAAATAATAGGCTGACGGAATACAGTACCACCTAGGATATTACGAATTGTCCCATTTGGTGATTTATACATTTCCTTGAGGTCAAATTCCTCAACACGTTGCTCATCAGGTGTGATTGTTGCGCATTTTACGCCAACGCGGTGTTCTTTAATAGCATTTGCGGCATCAATTGTGATTTGGTCATTTGTGGCATCGCGTGATTCCATGCCCAAATCGTAATATTTTAAATCAACATCTAGGTAGGGATGAATAAGCTTATCTTTAATTTTCTGCCAGATGATTCTGGTCATCTCATCACCATCCATCTCAACGATTGGATTGACTACTTTGATTTTTGACATCCCCAATATTCCTTAATCTTTGTGTTTGCCGCTACTACAGGCAAAAGGCAAAAGAAGCGACTTTTGATAAAAATTAGTCGCTACATACGCATTTTTGAGGAAATTTGCAAGGTGAAGTCATGTTTTTTGCAAAATTTTGCGCAAAAAATAGGCTGTGCACTGTTTTGTTTTTATGATGCGAAATGGGCGTTACAGGCTTCTGATAAGGCGGTAATCTCTTCATGCCAATATATTTGGCCAAGCCCCTTTGAATGGGCAAAGCCTTTTGCTTCAATATGGTCAATCAAATCCTTCATTGGTTGCCAAAACCCATCTGGTGAAAAGGTAAAAACAGGACCTGATAAGCGTCCTAATTGGCGCCATGTCAGAACTTCCATTGTCTCATCAAGCGTCCCCAACCCACCTGGCAGGATAAGGAAACCATCAGCAGGCTTATACATCAGCATTTTGCGTTCATGCATTGTCTCGGTCACAGTCATTTTGGCAACACCCTCATGCGCTACCTCACGGTCACTTAAAAATTCAGGTATCACCCCTTCAATATGGCCACCTTTTGCAATCACACCATTGGCAAAAGCGCCCATAAGGCCTGTTTGACCACCGCCATAGATAAAGCTGTGCCCTGAGGCTGAGAGTGCGCCTGCTAACTCATAGGCCTTTTGTGTAAAATCTGTTGTATCGCCTGATGCAGCACCTGCAAAAACACAAAGACAAGCCATCGTAATTATACCCTTTTTATGAAGAACACTCTGTTAAGATGCCTCAGATATTCAAGATAAACAAGGTTCTATGGTACATCTTTTACGAGAATATGTGGTGCAGGGCTAGCAATTATTAGGACGTGCTGATAGGCTTTAATAGAGTGGAGAAATGATATAGCTTTTGATACGGGGTTACGGGGTAGTACAGGCAATGAAATCAAATCTTTTACCAGTCATTATCGGCGCATCAATTATTGCGATTGCCACATTGCTTTATGCCATTATTCTTCCATCAGACCCTGCAGAAGAGCCGCAAATTGCCGCTGTGCAAAATACGACCGCGCCGCAATCAGATAATCAGCAAACCGTTGTCACGCCAAACGTGGAAAAGGACAGCGTTGATGAGGGCTATAAGCTTGTCATTGATATTGCCCGTGTCCAAGCAGATGGCATGGCTGTTTTCGCTGGCAGGGGCGCGCCAGAGGGTACAATATTCATTACAGAAAATGGTGAAATCTTTGCCCAAAATACGATTAATGAGCAAGGTGAGTGGGTTGTCTTGCCAGAAACAGCTCTCGCGCCTGGTGCTCATTTGCTTGAATTGACGATGGTCACCAAAGACGGTGAAAGCCAACGTGCTGATGTATCTCTTGTTGTGGAAATCGCAGACAATAATGATGAAAAACCATTGGTGGCGCTTGTGCCGCAAACAGATGATGAAAGCCCCACCTTGCTGCAATCACCAGATGATGACAAGCCGCAAGACACTGTGCCATCAGACGATGATACAAGCCCAGCAACACAGGCAGAGCAGGTAGCAGAAATCCTCGGCCAAGAAGATATCTTTGTGCAAATTGGCTCACTTAGCTGGAGCGATACAGACAGGTTAAATGTTCACGGTGTCGCAAGTGGCGGTGATGCGATCACAGGCATGATGGCAGATGAGGCGCTTAACAAGGTGACATTGAACCGCTCAGGCAGATGGTCATCTTATGTAACAGGCAACCCATTTAAATCAGGTGACAGGCAGATGCTTGTGATACAGCTGGTTGATGCAGAAAATAAAGTGCTAGAGCAGGCGCAACTCAATGTATCAAAGTCACAATTATCGGCCGGTCTTGATGGCAGTTTGATGGTCGTGGTGCATAAGGGGGATGCCCTATGGCGTATCGCGTATCGCAGCTATGGTGAGGGCGTGCGCTATGTTGATATCTTCCGCCGTAATGCTGATAAAATTGATGACCCTGATTTAATCTATCCAAATCAGATTTTCGCCGTTCCGGGCGTTAAGAACACACAATAAACACCCATAGGAGTCGTTGCGATAGCCATGCATCATGATGATAAATCAGATTTCTATAATCATGAAACAGGCGCGCGCTTTGGTATGTTGGGTGGCAGGGTCAAGCTTGCGGTTGGCGCATTTGCTATTTTTTGTTGTTGGTTGTCGATTGGCCTTGGCTTTGTGGCATTTGGCCTATTTTTATTTTTACATATCCTTCTTCAGGAAAATAAGCGCTTTGCCAGACACGAGTTTGTTGGTGATATCAAAGCCCCGCTTGAGGGACGCATTCACGCTATTCGCCAAGATGGAAACGGACTTCAGATCGATATAGCTGGCCATAATGTCGCCAGTCAGATCATCTATGCCCCAATTGCCTCACAGGTCGAAGATAAATTATGGATTGATGGCACCTATCTGCCATTTGATGATGCCACTATGCATCCGTTGCGGGCGCGCTATGACTTCCTGCTTGAAACAGAACAAGGTCATCTTATCACCTTATCTTTATTTGGTGGGACGTGGACGCGCTATATTTATGCGCCCTTTTCCGAAGGCCAATATGTAGCGCTTGGTGAGCCATTTGCCTTTGGGTTAATACAATCACTTATCACACTACAATTGCCCAAAGACTATGAGGCTTTGGTCGCTGTGGGGGATGATATTATTGCAAAGCAGACGACGATTGCACGACGCCCTTTAAAATAACAGCCCTTTATCGGCCTCTTCATTGGTGAGGCGATATATCTTGCACAGAATCCTTACTTGCCCCTATGGTTTTAGGGCTCAGCATAAGTAACGCCAAAGGATGTTCCATCATGATCGATAATCAAGTGCGTCGCATTATCGACAAGCCGCTTATATATTTGGCAAAAGGTGCCATTAAATTAGGGCTAGATGCAGATAAAATCACCTTTATCGGCTTTGGGGTTGGGATATTAGCTGGGGTAGCAATCATGCTAGGCCAGATGACGCTCGCTATAGGGCTTATCCTTCTCTCGCGGCTTTGTGATGGCCTTGATGGCAGTGTTGCGCGCTTGCAAGGCCCTAGTGACAGGGGCGCGTTTCTTGATATCTCACTCGATTTCTTATTCTATGGCTTTATCCCTCTCAGCTTTGCCATCTATGACAGCGCGAATGCCCTTGCTGTGGCTTTCTTGCTATTTTCATTTATTGGCACGGGAACCAGCTTTTTATCCTATGCGGCCATTGCCGAAAAACGTGGCATTGATGCCACATCTAAGGGGGCCAAGGGAATATATTACCTTGGGGGGCTTACCGAAGGCACAGAGACGATTATATTTTTATGCATATGCTGTTATTGGCCGCATCATTTTGTTGTTTTTGCAACCATTTTTGGGTGCTTATGCCTCATAACAACCGCTATTCGCCTGTATCGTGGGCTGATAGATTTCTAATCTGCACTGAGTAAAAGGAGTCCTCTCATGGCGCCAAAAATTACCAAAACAGACGCTGAGTGGCGTGCCCAACTAACAGATGAGCAATATCGTGTGACTCGCAAACATGGCACTGAGCGTGCCTTTACGGGAATCTATTGCAACAATCATGAAACTGGCCAATATCATTGCATCTGTTGCAATGCACCTTTATTCCGCAGTGAGAGCAAATTTGAATCTGGCACAGGATGGCCCTCTTTTTATGAGCCATCTCATGATGATAATGTTGGCACCAAAACAGATAGAAGCTTTTTTATGACACGCACTGAGGTGCATTGCAGCCAATGCGAGGCTCATTTGGGTCATGTGTTTGAGGATGGGCCTGCCCCAACAGGTCTGCGCTATTGTATGAATAGCGCGAGTTTGCAATTTGAAAAAGATTAAAGAAAAAGGCCCCCAATCATAGGGGGCCTTTTTTTCGAGATGTTTGGGAGGAAAAATTAAAAGCTAGCCGTATTAGCTATCTGAGCCTTTTTTGTCACGATGGCGTCTTGGCAATTCATCAAACCCAATCATGCCATTGGCATCAGCATCTAATTTGGCAAAGCGATCAGTGGCTGGTTGTAAATATTCATCTACTGAAATCACACCATCTTGATTAAGGTCTCGTGCTTCAAAGCGCTTTTTTAGCGGCTGTTGAAATTCGGTGAGTGAAATCGCATCATCGTCGTTGGCATCAAGCTTATGGTACCCCATCATCTTGCCATGCTTGCCACCCATGTAAGCGCCATGATGGTGATGATGCTTGCCATGTTTGACTGCCGCAACAGCGAGGCTTGCAGCTAAAATACCGGCAAGGCTAAGGCTTGAACCAATGATAAGTGTTTTTTTCGTAAATTTTGCCATGAGCGTGAAGTATCCAATTGCATCTATTATAAAATTATGGTGTGAAGAGGGTAACATTCGCCGAGGGGAGTGTGTCTTATCAAACAGCTAGAGAGACTAGAACTGACGTCATGTCGCCCCCTTCACAAGACTGACTAAGCGCTTTAAATTAGGCATAAATAGGGCAGCTTCATGGTCTTTGTAAGTCAAAAAAGGCGGCGGTCATTCTGCGGCACGAAGG
>WTHV01000157.1 GCA_011525265.1 Alphaproteobacteria bacterium
TGCCAGATGATGAATGCTATCTATTTGCCGAAGATGAGGGGCTTTTTGAAATGCTGATCGATCTTGGAAAGATGGTTCGAAAAGGTGATGCCATTGCCCGCATCTGGCCAAAGCACCGCACCGGCATTGCCCCTACGACCTATCATGCCAAACGAGATGGCCTCCTTATCAGCCGCCATCATAAGGGGCTTATCAATACCGGTGATTGCCTCAGCGTGATTGGTGTGATTGGTGAGGCAGAGTAAGAGGCTTTTGATAAATCTTTTGTAAAAAAAATAATAGCCAGAATGAAAAAAATAGGGCTAGGGTTTAGTAGATTATAACTGCTATCGAAAATGCGAAAATTGTCATGACAAGCACGCAGACCCAAAGCGCCTATAAAAAGCCTGAAAAATGGCAAAATCCTAGCGTAAAATTATTTCCCCATCAGGTTGGTCTTACCTGCCCGCCACATGATTTTGATGCGGCACCGTCTGATCTGTTGCGCATTGCCCCTGATAGTGTGGGCGTGCATGGGCGAATGTTGCATGTACCAGATTATAAGCACCGGCTTGATCAGCGTAAAAGCAATTTTGGGCTACTTGAAGATTTTATGGAATGTATGGCAAATAATGGTGCCGATGTCTGTGGACAGGTTGGCTCAAATTGGGTTCATGCAAGTGGTCTTGGCGTTGAAGGTATTCGCCAACATTGTGCCGATTTAACAGATAAATATGAAACGCCCTTTCATATGGCAGGCTATGCGATGGTCGAGGCGTTGCGTGATCAAAATGTGGAAAAAGTTGCCCTTAATGCCTGTTATCATCGTGATAGCTGGTATCAAGGCACTGTTGGCTTTTTGAAAGAAGCTGGCTTTGATGTCGTATGGGCAGGCAATTTTCATGATCAAGGCTGGTTTGAAACCCAAGAAGCGGTTGATGATTGCATCTGGTGTTTTGACGAGGCATTGCTATGGCAATCCTTTGATTATGTTGCAGATAAAGCGCCAAATGTTGATGCCTATCTGATTAATGGCATGTCAAATTATCGCCGCCCCTCTGATGGGCTAGCACAGCGCCCGCTTCATCATACTGCGACGCTAGAAGAGCGGCTCGGCACTTTAGTTGTTGGTCATGATACCGCCCTTTATTGGCGTATTTTCAAAACATTATCTATTGCCCCTAAGACGCCTTTGGGGCGCTTATTATCTTCGCTATCTTAACAACAGAAAGGCTCACTGCAGATGGCTAACATTGTTGCTTTATGGGCGGTTCCACGCTCAACCTCGACAGCTTTTGAATGGATGATGCGCCAACGCGGCGATATCACTTGTTTGCACGAGCCTTTTGGCGAAGCGTGGTATCAAGGCGAGGCCCCCTTATGGCCAAGAGTGCGCGATGATTCGTTGCGTGTGCCAGGGCTGACACTTGAGAGTGTCTGGGACACTATGCGCAACCTTGCGAAAAAAGGGCCTGTCTTCTCCAAAGATTTTCCCCATTACATTGACCATATGTGGGATGATGAGATGCTGTCTCATTTCACCCATTCTTTTCTCATTCGCAATCCAGCAATGACGATTACCTCAATGTATGATAAATGGCCTGATTTTCATGAAAAAGAGGTTGGCTTTGCCGAACAGCGGGAACTTTTTGAAAGGCTAATGGATAAGACAGGCAGCCCGCCACCTGTTATTGATTCAGATGATTTGCTTGAAAATCCTGCTGGCATTGTTGAGGCATGGTGCAAGGCTGTTGGCTTGCCTTTCATTGAATCAGCCTTGAGCTGGGAGCCTGGAGCAAGAGATGAGGTTAGCTGGTGGGATGGCGGCTCCTTCCATGCGAATTTGCGCAATTCAGATGGGCTGAAACCACAGCCGCGAAAAAGCTATATCAATATTGATGAGGCACCAGCACGTGTTCAAGACGTCTATCAGCGTGTTTTGCCGCATTATGAATTTATGCGCAAATACACTCTTAGCGTTTAAGCAACAGGTGATACAATAATGACAATGATGTTTCATGATGAGCTTTTTGCACCTGAAGAGGCGCAAATAGCATTGAAAAAACATGCGGCAACACTGCCAAGTTGGGATTTAAAACCACGTCAAATATGCGATCTTGATTTGCTTTTGAATCGGGGTTTTTACCCTTTGACGGGCTTTTTGTCTGAGGCTGATTATGATGCAGTGCTATCTGATATGCGCCTTGCTGATGGCAGCCTATGGCCTATGCCGATTACACTTGATGTCAGCCATGATTTTGCAGCACAAGTTTCACATGGTGATGAGATCGCTTTGCGTGATGAAGAAGGCGTCATCCTTGCCATTTTAACTTTATCTGATAAATGGATACCAGACAAAGCCAAAGAAGCCGCCCTTGTCTTTGGGGCAGATGATGTCACTCATCCGGCTGTTGCCTATTTGCATCATCAGGCAGGTGATGTCTATCTTGGCGGTGCGATTACAGGATTGCAGCCTGCGACACATTATGATTTCAAAC
>WTHV01000253.1 GCA_011525265.1 Alphaproteobacteria bacterium
ACTTTGACCTTAGGGGATTGCTTTTACCAAATAGGCCTTCATCGCGCTAATGATGGCACCATTTTCTACCTACTGGCTTTTGGAAGCATAATGCCAAGCACAGCATTTATCTACCTAGTGCCTATGAAATTCATTTTCGTCGCCTATGATTCATGGCGCGACGGCACATTTCGGGAGGTGTTTTTCTCTAAAACATAATATCCGCGCAGGATAAACCCATGCTTTTTCACTCTGCTAGCTAACTTAGGGGCGCATCAATATTTGCCAACTTGTTTTGCGCCGCTATAGAAGATTTCTTTTAAGGCGTCATTTGCCCTATCGCGAAAGGTAATATCTTGGTCTTGCATAAGCTGTGTTGGGCGTGGTGTGTGTTTATGATAGCCATAATCATCTGTGCCTCTAGCTTGTTGGACATAGATATCACCTAAGACCTCATCAACATCAGTGCCAATATAGGATTGGATGGCAAAACCAATGCGCCTATCATTTGACAAATTATGCCCTGACCCATGCACAACCCACGGGTGATGAAGTGAAAATTGCCCGGCACGCATAATTAAGGGGACTGTCTCATCCTCTGGCACATTTTGCACGGTCTGACCTCTGGTAAGCAAATTATCCTCGCCAAAAGTGTCAAGATGGTCCAGCTCGCCTGCATGATGACTACCTGGCCACATATACATACACCCGTTTTCAATTGTGACATCTGTTAAAGCCACCCAACCAGTCACCCAATTATAAGGCTCTAGGCCAATATATTTGGCATCTTGATGCCAGCTGATGAACCCTTTCTCTTCTGGTTCTTTAACAAATAGGGTCGTGCCACACACAAGGATATTTGCCCCTATCAGGCTTTCTACATAAGACAGGATGGTAGGATGATGGGCAATTCGGTCAAATAAGGGCGTGACATAATGGACATTATTGCGATTGCGCCCTGTCACAGCGTCAGGATGCGAGGCTTCAAGCGCTTCTAATTCAGCACGCATGTCAGCGGCTTGTGAGGGGGTAAAGACATCGAGAGGCGCGATATAGCCATTTTCGTGATAAAATGCGATTTGCGCCTCAGTTAAACCAGACATATCTGTCGCTCCCCTTTTGCCAAACACCTCTCAAATGTGCAGGCAAAAATAAAGGGGGGTCAAGTCAAACTTACAGGTCTGAAACTGCCATCAATTTTTAACAGAAAATCTGGAGCGGGCGACGGGATTCGAACCCGCGACCCTCAGCTTGGGAAGCTGATGCTCTACCAACTGAGCTACACCCGCTTTGATAATTGGTGCTAGTATCATAGCATAAATTATCGAATGAAATAGTTTTTAATTTCACTAAAAAAGGCACCGCATCAGGGTGCCTTTTTCTATTTGCACTAAAGACGGTGCTTTCTTAGGCAACATCGAGGGAAAATGTGAAATTCGTCAAATCAAGGTCTAAGACATCAGCGCCAGAATAATTTTCAATTTCTAAGAAGGTTACATCTAGGTGCTTGATAATGAGCCTATTATCCGCATCATTTACCTCTTGCGTGATCCCGAACGCACCAAAGAAGTTTTCGATATCCTCATTGCCCGGGGACAAATGGAAATCCAAAATTGCTGCTTCTACCCAAAAGCCAATCTTATCTGTGCCGACCACAAAATCTGTCACAACATCAAAATTATAGTCATTATCCTCGCTATGTTGCCATTTATCAACGTAAAACAAATCACGACCATCGCCGCCTGTGAAATAATTTGTCACATAAACTTCGCCACTGAAGGTATCATCATGATTAGACCCGATGACATCTTCAACATATTTCACTTTACCATCCTTCCAGTCAGCATGATCAATCGTAATGGTGGCAAAATTATCATCATCAAGGTCATTCAAATCGACCCTTATACCGCCCTCTGCACGCGAATAATCAACCACATCAAACCCACCTTCACGCCAGTGACCGGCATGGAAGGTATCACTGCCCTTACCACTGATAAGTGTGTCATCCCCATCACCTGCCAAAAAGAAGAAATCAGCATCATCAGCACCGTAAAATGTGTCATCCTCAGGCGAGCCGGCGATACGCTCAAAATTCTTGAACTTTGTGCCGCGTTCGAAAGCATCAGACCACTCACCTGGTGATAGAGATGGGGCCATAACATAATAGCCATCAGCATCAACCCCGCCACGCAAATCAATTGTGATAGCTTCGATGGAATCAGCAAAAACCAGCGTATCACTGCCCGCACCACCATCAAAAACAGTGGCAAAGCCATCTGCGGAGACCTGATCATCAAAATCGGAGAGGATCACAGACTCAATGTTATATACATCATCATTTGGCCCAAACTCGCCGCCTTCTTCAAAACGCTCATCTTGCTCATCAATCAACAAATTCCCGTAAGTGCTGCCAAGATATTGGTGATCATCTAAGAAGAGGTAAACGGACTTGGTGGCATCGCTATAATCAACCGTATCAAAGCCAGCGCCACC
>WTHV01000059.1 GCA_011525265.1 Alphaproteobacteria bacterium
GCAAAATGCGTGATTTGGACAGTTTGAAAGCCGTATTTGAAGAGGCTGGTTTTGACTTTAGCAAGCCTGCTATTACAAGCTGCGGCTCTGGTGTCACAGCAGCTGGCTTGACGCTGGCACTCGCAGAATTGGGCAAATATGACATCGCCCTTTATGATGGGTCTTGGTCAGAATGGGGCGCCAGTGACGCCCCAATCAGCTGTTCCGTTTAATCTTAGTGATCTAGGATCTGGCTCAAGAAGAGCTTTGTGCGGTCATTCTTTGGCTTTGTAAAGAATGTCTTTGGATCATTTTGCTCAATAATCTCGCCGCCATCCATAAAGATAACACGGTCAGCGACCTTATTGGCAAAGCCCATTTCATGGGTGACCACAAGCATTGTCATGCCTGTATCTGCCAATTCGATCATCACATCGAGCACTTCTTTAATCATCTCAGGATCAAGCGCTGATGTTGGCTCATCAAAAAGCATGATTTTCGGCTGCATACACAATGAACGTGCAATTGCCACACGCTGTTGCTGACCACCTGAAAGCTGGCCTGGATATTTGTTTGCTTGCTCAGGAATCTTCACACGCTCCAAATATTCCATTGCCATCGCCTCAGCTTCTTTCTTTGGCATCTTGCGCACCCAAATCGGGGCAAGCGTGCAGTTTTCAAGAACGGTCAAATGCGGGAACAAGTTAAATGACTGGAACACCATACCAACATCAGAACGAATGGTCTCAAGGTTTTTCAAATCACTTGAAAGCTCTGTGCCATAAATATTGATGCTACCTTTTTGGTGTACTTCAAGGCGGTTGATACAACGGATAAGCGTTGATTTCCCTGAACCTGACGGCCCACAAATAACGATACGCTCGCCTTGCGCTACATCGAGGTTAATGTCTTTGAGCACATGGAACTGGCCGTACCATTTGTGCATATCCTCAATTTTAACGACGATTTCAGACTGTTTTGCTGATTTAGCCATAATGACAATCCCTTATTTATGTTCTGTGCTGAGGCGGTTTTCAAGCCACAGCGAATAACGTGACATTGCAAAGCAACTTACAAAGAAGAAGAGCGCAACGAATAGATATGTTTCTGTTGATAGGCCATTCCATTTGGCATCTGCCAATGCGGCTCTGCCGATACCCAGCGGGTCAAGCAAGCCGATAACAACAACCAATGTGGTGTCCTTATACAAGCCGATGAATGTATTCACGATACCTGGAATAGAAATCTTCAACGCTTGCGGCAAAGTCACAAAGCGTGTTGTCTGCCAGTAATTCAAACCCATAGCCGCTGCAGCTTCATACTGCCCTTTTGGAATAGCTTGAATACCACCGCGAATAACCTCAGCGATATAGGCGGCAGAAAAGAAGGTCACCATGATCAAAACGCGCAACAACAGATTAAATGTCGTACCTGGCGGTAGGAAATAGTTCAACATAGTCGATGCGACAAAGAGCAAGGTAATAAGCGGCACGCCGCGCATAAATTCAATGAATGCAATTGAAATAACGCGCACCGATAGCAAACGTGATTGGCGTCCCAATGATAGCGCAATCCCCAATGGCAATGACGCTGAAATACCTGTAACACCAACAATCATTGTCAGCATAAAGCCACCAAATGTGTTTGTGCCAACTTCCTCCAGACCCAAAACACCACCGCAAATCAAAAAGTAAGCAATGATCGGGTATGCAGCTGAGAACCATAGTAGCTGACGACGCGCAGGTGTGTTTGGATAAAGCAGAGGCGCAACGGCGACAAATAGCAATATAAATGCTACATTTGGACGCCATCTTTCATCATGCGGATAGAACCCATAGACGAACTGGCCGATACGCTTTGTGATAACAGCCCAACAAGCACCATTATCAATCTCACGACATTCGGCACGTGAAGACGCATCAACGACCGCATCAAGGAAGAACCAGCCTGCTACATTTTGGATCAGCCAATAGAGGAAATAAATCGTGATAAGCGATAAAATCGTATTGGTAAGATTTGAAAATAGGTTTGTGCGCAACCAGCCAACGACACCAATAGTGCCTGGTGGCGGTGGCAGATCAGGGTGTGAGCCTGGCGCATAAGTTTGTTTATTAGCCATTTGAAATACCCCCTACCTGTCAACCAGCTTAACTGAGCTATTATACCAATTCATACCCATCGAAATTGATAGGGAAATCAGCAAATACATACCCATAACCATGAGCATAGTCTCAATTTCACGACCTGTTTGGTTCAATGTGATACCACCCAATGTCGCGACCAAATCCATGTAACCAATAGCAATAGCCAATGATGAGTTCTTTGTAAGATTAAGATATTGCGATGTTAGTGGCGGAATAATGACGCGGCGTGCCTGTGGCAAAATCACAAGGCTCATCACACGGCCCGGGCGAAGGCCAAGTGCTTCAGCAGCTTCTCTTTGCCCTTTATGAATCGCTAGAATACCAGCACGTACAT
>WTHV01000148.1 GCA_011525265.1 Alphaproteobacteria bacterium
GCCATGTTAGCCCACGTTCAGGGCCGCTTGCTGGTTTTGGTGAGGCTGATCCCTACACATTATCAGCAATTGAAAAAATCTTTGCCGATGGCATTGTGAATAATGGCAAGCGCTATCAGGTTGAAATCATTTCAAAAGATACCCAATCAAATCCAAACCGCGCAGCTGAAGTTGCAGCAGAGCTGATTCTTGATGATGAAGTGAATTTGATGGTAGCGGCCTCAACGCCTGATACAACAAACCCTGTTTCAGATCAGGCCGAAGCTAATGAAGTGCCATGCATCACAACAGATTGCCCATGGCAGCCTTATTTCTTTGGACGCAATGGTAATCCAGCACAAGGTTTTGATTATACCTATCATTTCTTCTGGGGTTTGGAAGATGTCATCGGCGCCTTCTTGTCATTGTGGGATAAGTCAGGGGCAGCAAAAACAGTCGCAGGTCTATTCCCGAATGACGCAGATGGTAACGCATGGGGCGATGCAGAGCTTGGCTTGCCAAAGCCGCTTGCCGCTGCGGGATATAATTTGATTGATCCAGGCCGTTATCAACCATTATCTGAGGATTTCTCAGCGCAAATCTCTGCTTTTAAAGATGCAGGTTGTGAGATTGTGACAGGCAATATGATCCCACCTGATTTTGCGAATTTCTGGTCACAAGCAGCACAGCAAGGCTTTAAGCCAAAGGTGGTGACTATCGGTAAAGCGCTATTATTCCCCGCTGTTATTGAGGGGCTTGGCGCCCGTGGTGAAGGGCTAACATCTGAGGTGTGGTGGTCGCCAGATCATCCTTATACATCAAGCCTAACAGGCCAGTCAGCTGGCGAGGTCGCCAATGGGTATACAGCTTCAACAGGCAGACCATGGACACAGCCAATCGGCTTTAAACATGCGCTATTCGAAGTCGCAGCAAATGTGATTAGCCGCGCTGAAGATTTAGACGATCCATCAGCTATTGTTAGCGCCATTGCAGGCACCAATCTTGATACCATTGTGGGTAATGTGAATTGGGCAAATGGACCTGTGAAAAATGTGACAAAGACGAAGCTTGTGTCTGGCCAATGGCAGAAACAAGCTAATGGCCAGATGGAGCTGAAGATTGTAGATAACAAAACAGCGCCATCTATTCCTGTAACAGGTGAGTTACAGCTTCTTTCATAGGCTTAGATACACAAAGAAAATGAAATACCTCCATCTTGAATGATGGGGGTATTTGGAGTTTGTAATATTGCAAGATATTCTTGAATTACGATCGATAGAAAAATCCTTTGGCGCTGTTAAAGTGGCTGATGGGCTGAGCTATAGCCTTAAACAAGGAGAAGCCCTTGGTATTATCGGCCCAAATGGCGCTGGTAAAACAAGCATGTTCAACCTTATCACAGGTACATTGCAACCCAATGCGGGGGCTGTCTATTTTCAAGGCAAGGATATCACCTCTATGTCAGCGGCAAAAAGAGCGCAAAATGGCATAGCGCGCTCATTTCAGGTGCCGCAACCTTTTTCAGCCATGAGTGTGTTTGAAAATACATTAGTGGCAGCGACCTCTGCTGCGGGTCTTGGTATACACCAAGCGCAAGATCATTGCCTTTCAGTGCTAGAGCAGGTGGGCTTATTAGATAAGGCCAATATCAAGGCCTCTGGCCTTACATTGCTTGAAAGAAAACGCCTTGAATTGGCGCGCGCTTTGGCAGCAAAACCACAATTATTATTGCTTGATGAAATCGCAGGTGGGCTGACAGAGCAAGAATGTCATAGCCTTGTGGCGACAGTGCGACACTTAAATAAAACTGGTCTATCTATCATTTGGATTGAACATGTTGTTCATGCCTTGATGGCTGTTGTTGAACGTATTGTTGTGCTTGATTTTGGGCAGAAAATCGCAGATGGCCATCCGCCAGATGTTATGGTCGACCCAAAGGTGAGAGAGATTTATATGGGGATAGAGGCTGATGGCTAAATCCCCTTTGTTAGAAACACGCGAATTGACAGCCTTTTATGGTGATTTTCAGGCGTTATTTTCTGTTGATATCACTGTGAATAAGGGCGAGGTCATAGCTGTTATTGGCGCGAATGGTGCTGGCAAATCAACTTTGATGGCTACGATCACGGGTCTTATCTCATCATCTCCTGATATGGTGCGTTATAAAGGCCAGCCCATTGGCGGCAAGCCAGCGGCGCAAATAGCTTTTGATGGTATCGCTATGGTGCCAGAAGGCCGCCAGCTTTTTCCCTCTTTATCAGTAGAAGAAAATCTTATCATCGGAGGGCAAACTAAGCGTGCTGGTAAATGGAATTTAAAAAAGGTTTATGAGCTATTCCCGATTTTGGCTGAAAGACGCGCGCAAAAAAGCACCTCATTATCAGGTGGACAGCAACAGATGGTCGCAATTGGTCGGGCGCTTATGGCCAATCCAGATATTTTGCTGCTTGATGAGCTAAGCCTCGGTCTTGCGC
>WTHV01000220.1 GCA_011525265.1 Alphaproteobacteria bacterium
CCCTGCTGATTCTAGCACCAAGGCCGTGATAGGGCTTCCCCCCTTCATCTGGCATCGTTGTGGTAAAACCAGAACTTTTTGCCAGTATTTGAAACAAGAAAATCCATCTCATGAGAGCCTCGCAGAAAAATTTGGTGCCCGTCAAGAATTTTTGCAACCGGTTGCAAAGACTTTTTAGTTTTCCCGTATCGCACAAAGACTTCTAATCAAAAATAAGGGGAACCGCTTTGCCTGTTTTGGCTGACTCTAATGCCCCATCGGCAATCAGCAAGGCATTCAATCCATCACGCCCTGATGGGATAGTGGAATCACCGTTTGAAATGGCATGAATGAAGGCGTCAATTTCATTGGCATAGGCCCCGACGTAGCGCGTCATGAAGAAATCATGCAATGGGGCACGCTGATAGCCTTTTGCTGTCGCAGTTTCAATATTAACGGGGCGCTCATTATAGGCTTGCACCATACCCTCAGAGCCATGAATTTCAATACGCTGATCATAACCATAAACAGCACGACGAGAATTTGAAATGCTTACCTGACGGCCATCTGCCCATTTTAAAATAGCCGTGGCACTGTCATAATCATCAAGTTGTGCAATCTCAGGATCTGTTAAGACGCCGCCTGTTGCCATAACAGACACAGGCAAATCACCCATTAAAAAGACAGCCATATCAATGTCGTGAATCATCATATCGCGGAAAATACCGCCTGAACGTCGAATATAATCAGCCGGCGGCGCGGCAGGGTCGCGTGAGGTAATGACACCCATTTCAGGCCGCCCAATCTGGCCATTTGCTATTGCCTCTTTTAATGCCATGAAATGGGTATCATAGCGTCTGTTAAAGCCAACCATCAATGTGGCGTTGGTTTGCTGAACGATAGTAAGGCAGGCACGCACCCTTGTTGCATCAAGATCAATCGGCTTTTCACAAAAGATTGCTTTGCCATTTTGGGCAAATAATTCAATTTGGTCGGCGTGCATATCTGTGGGTGTACAAAGTATGACAGCATCAATCGTGGAATCATTCACAATAGAGTCAATATCAGCAATCTTGCCACCAAATCGCTCAGTCACTGCCTGAGCCGCCTCATGAAGGGGATCAAAAACAGCGGCAAGTTCAGCTGTCTCATTACCAGCAATCGCTTTTGCGTGAACCTGACCAATCCGCCCTGCCCCAAGAATAGCAAGTTTCTTTTTCACCGTCTGTCTCCTTAATATGATGCCGTGCAAGTTGTGATAGGAATAAGGTGAGACTAGCCTGAACAAATCACGCTATTCAAGATGCCTTATTAGTCCTTGATGATTTTCGTAGCATAGGCGGGTTTTATTCCTGCAGTGCGATTTGCATATAGGTGACATCCAAAGTACGGCCGAATTTCGTGCCAATGCCCTTAGCTGTGCCTATGAGCGTGAAGCCTAAGGCGTGATGAAGTGCAAGTGAGGCGCGGTTTTCAGAATCGCCAATAACGGCCATCATTTGCTGATAGCCTTGCGCTTTGGCATCTGCAATCAATCGTGATAACAACAAACGCCCTACACCCTTTCCAAGAGATGATGGTGCAACATAAACACTATCTTCTACAGTGCCATCATAGCCTTTGCGCCCTTTATGAGGGCCAGCATAGGCATAACCAATGATGTCCCCCTCTTCTATGGCCAATAGGATAGGATAGGCTTTTTGCGTCAATAGATCAAAACGTGCCCTCATCTCATCTTCTGATGGGGCATCATGCTCAAAACTACCTGTGCCATGGGTGACATGATAGGCATAAATTGCGGTCACAGCGGCGATATCGCCAGTATTTTCAGGATCAAAAGCCCTTATCATCACAGTCATAAAAAACGATCCCCCCTTTATGCTTGCCACATTTATTGCCCTAATTAATCACAGTAATACAAGTTTTCCTAACGCTGTCTTACAGATGGTGCTAGTAAGGTGGAAATGCTTTTTAGGCAATGGGAGGCCATGATGGAAAAGCGCCGTATCATCACCATTTTTGAAGTCACGGGATCTGCGCTCGCAATTGCCTATGCGTTGCTTATTGCCTCAAATACGGGATATGAAGTGCTTGGCTTTGCGCTGTTATTGGTTTCAGCCTTACTATTCGCCATTTGGGGGATCATTGACAAGAGATGGGCCTTTTTTGCGCTTCAGCTTTTTTATATCGCTTCTGCCATTATTGGCCTTATCAGATGGAGCTAGCACCACAGCGCTAGCCCCTTTGTGATTTATTTGGCATCTACCGTGACATTGATTGTTTTTTGTGTCGCAGCTCTGACAACAGCAGAACGGCAAATCGATAACATCGGCGGCACAATAAATAATGTGGCTATCGTAGAGAGTGCCAAGCCGCCAAAGACGACTGTGCCAATACCACGATAAAGC
>WTHV01000052.1 GCA_011525265.1 Alphaproteobacteria bacterium
GACAGATATTTTGCAGGCTCTTGGGAATCGCTATGATTCTTTGTCACCGCAATTAAAGCGCGCAGCGCGCTATGTGATGGATCATCCGCATGAGGTATCTATTTCATCTGTGCGCGCCTTATCTGACCTAGCTGAGGTGAAGCCAAATAGTTTTGTACGCCTTGCCAATGAGCTTGGCTTTGATGGTTATGATGAGTTCCGTCAGCCCTTTAAACAACAGGTCAGACAGGGCAGTGTTGATTTCCAAGATAGGGTGCGTTGGCTACAATCCATCCAGAAAAAAGGTGGCTTATCAGATCTTTATGCCACGATGGTCAATGATGCGCTGCAAAATCTAGAACATACCTTTGCCGCGATTGATGATAAGGAATTGCAAAAGGCAGCAAAAGTGATTTGGCAAGCACGCAAAGTCTATGTGCTTGGCGTAGGGGTGAATCATACAGCGGCAAGTAATTTTGCTTATCTTGCATCAACAGGTATGGATGATTTTATCGCGATCCCGCGTCCCTCTTCGACAGCGATTGATGATTTATCACGTGCCAATGACAAAGATGTTCTGATTGCAATAACAATGGCGCCCTATCGTCAGGAAGTCTTGCGGGCAACACAATTTGCCAAAGAGCAGGGGATGAAGATCATCGGCCTATCTGATAGCAAAAGCGCCCCTGTTATTACCCAAGCTGATTTTGGTTTCATTACCCATATTGACACATCACAATTTTTCCCATCATCTGTCTCTGTTATCGCCTTGCTCGAGACGCTATTGTCATTTGTTATTGCCAGTGCCAGTGATGAGATCGTTGATAGGGTGGAAATGTTCCATAATAGACGCCATATCTATGGCTATTATCACAAGAGTGATTAACTAACGTTGGTATAAGGATTTCGTGTAAAATGAGCCAATCACCTGTTCTTTCGCTTGATGCGCGTTACTACACAGACCCGCAGATCTTTCAATCTGAATGTGAAGGGCTGTTTTTAAAGACATGGCAATTTGCCGGTCATCAGTCACAATTGGCCAAAACAGGCGATTATTTTACCTTTGAGATAGCAGGTCAAAGCCTATTTTGTGTGCTTGGCCGTGATGGTGAAATACGCACATTCTATAATGTATGCCAACATAGAGCCCATCAGCTTGTGACAGGGCAAGGCTCATCAAAGATTATCACCTGCCCTTATCATGCCTGGACCTATGATCTCGAAGGGCAATTCCGCGCTGGGCCGAATACAAAATCAGTAGAAGGGTTTGATGGCTCAAAAATCTGCCTTACATCTGTGCGCACAGAAGTGTTCTTGGGCTTTATCTTTGTCAATCTTGATGATAATGCCGCGCCAATGGATGAGTGGTTCCCACAGGTGCGTGAAGAATTAGAGAGCTTTGTGCCACATTGGCAAGAGCTACAGCCGTTAGAATTTGTTGAAATTCCAGAGAATTGTAACTGGAAGGTCTCAGTCGAAAATTATTCTGAATGTTATCATTGCTCGTTAAATCACCCGACATTTTCAACAGGGGTTGTGCAACCTGAAACCTATGATATTCAACCGCAGGGTTATTGCTTGCGTCATACTACCCAGTGCCAGAATTTGGATGATATGACCTATGCGATTGATACAAGCAAAAGCAATGCCACCAATTATTCAAGCTGGTTCTTATGGCCGCTTTTCTCATTCCAAGTCTATCCGGGCAATGTGATAAACACCTATCATTGGCGGGCAATTGATGCGGGTCACGTGGTGGTCTATCGCGGCTGGTATGTTGGGGGCGGTCATGAGGCGGATGTCATCCATAAGCTTGCTGTCCAAGATAGAGAGACAACGGTTGAAGAAGATATCCATCTTGTAGAATCAGTCTATCGCGGTCTGCATAGCAAAGGGTACCGTCCCGGGCCTTTGGTTGTTGACCCGAAAAGTGGTGTGAATTCTGAGCATTCGATCAAGGCGTTGCAAAGCTGGATGAGAGAGGCGAATGACGCCCCTGATGCTAAGCGGCCTTAAGGGTGATATGAAGCACTTCATTGCGTGAGCCAAGACGCATTTTTGGCCCCCAAGTACCTGCGCCAGATGAGACGTAAAGCTGCGATGTACCTTGCTTGTAGTGGCCATAGCTTGCTTTGAATTGCAACTTCACCAGAAAGTTAAAGGGGAAAATCTGACCATTATGTGTGTGGCCAGATAGCATTAAATCAGTCCCCTCAGGCTGTTTGCCCCATATGCCAGGTTGATGCACCAAAAGAAGGTTAAAAACATTATCCTTTATCAGATTGGCCGCTTTTTGCGCTTGTTGGCGCATAGGCTGATTATCTGAGATGCCTATCATATTCACCTCACCAAATGACACTGCCTCATCGTCAAGGATGGTAATATTCTGACCCGCAAGAGAGGCAATCTTATTTGCGTGATCGCGGACATAATATTCATGATTGCCTGTGATGAAAAAAATCGGGGCAGTTGCCTTTTGTAAAGGCGCAAGTTGGTCTGGTGAAAAAGCGCTTGAATCAAATAAATCACCGCCAATGATAAGGCACTCATAAGGCGCTTTATTGACCTGTGTGATAATGCGTTCCAAATGCGCCATATTGTTTGAGCCTAAATGTACATCGCTGATAAAGGCAAAGCTGATATCTTTTGACAGGCGCTTTGTCGGGATGGTGAGTGATTTTGATGTTAATTTACGCCCATTGATTAAGGCCAGACCTATCAGTGTGATAGCAATAATGGACGCTACTATTCCTATCTCAAAATGATAGATAGGCATCAGGGCTGACAGACCAAGTGCAATGGTAAATAGCCAGAGGGTCGTAAATCCAATGCCAAGACCATAATAGGCAGTCAGTGCCAAACTGGTTGAAGTATTATGCGTGCGCATATAGGCGATTAATAGCATCGTTATAAATGCGGTCGGCCAGAATAGCACAGCTGCAATAAGAGGCGTCCCAAATAGCAATTTGCCAGCCATCGCATAAGGCAAAATATAAAGCGCATAGGACAGGCAAAATAATAGGATAGTAAATAGACTAAATCGTATAAAATTCTTCACGTTATAAAAATCCTAGCTTTTTAAATGGTCGCTTGTTCTTTTAGCCTGATTTTTGAGGTGTGAAAAGGTGGGTCGTAAAACAGGGCCCATGACTGTTATTTCACCTCAAATGATCTTATGATAGGCACGCATTTATACTTTTGGAGGAAGGTATCATATGTGCCCAGATCTATCGCGGCGTAAATTTGGTCAGTTTTTGGCGGCAAGTCTCTTGCTTCCCTTAAGCGCGGTTGCACAAGATAATGAGGCGATTAGAACGCTTCATGGGCAATTAGATATTGATTATTTCAAGGCTAACAAGGCGGCACAATTAGCGGCAAAAGAAAATCAAACAATCATTGTGATAGGCGAGGATGCGCTTTTGACAGATGCGTCATTTAAAGGGGAAATCACGCTCAATGATGAGGGGCTTATAGAGCGTTTAAAAATCGTCTCAGGCCAAGTACTTGCGGCGTTTAAACCACGCAATGACAGGCAATCAGAATTAATCCTGCCAAATGCGACAGCCTCTATCAGAGGCACAGGCTTTTATGCGAATGTCAATCATACGTACGATAGTGACTATCTGTGTTGTTGCTATGGGCGGATGGTGTTTGAGAACGCCACAACAGGAGAGGCGCAAGAATTGCATAATCGCTATCACACAGCTGTTATGATTAATGATGTTGGCGATTTTGCAAAGCCGCCTTATGATGCGCCTTATGGGCATTATGATGATGAGGTGATAATGCTAGAGGCTGTTGTGGGGCGAGAGCCGCATTGGCAATTGCCTGATGATAAGTTGCAGTTTCTTGCCCCCTATAGCTTACCAAAAATATAACCTTATCTATCGCTTCTGGTAAATGGTGGGCATAGAGGATTTTACAGATGACAGATAATCCGCATATCGCATTTTTGGGCATTGGCTTGATGGGCGCACCTATGGCGCGCAATTTAATCAAGGCAGGCTATGATCTCTGCCTGTGGAATCGGACAGCTGAAAAGGCACAAGCTCTAGAGGCAGATGGCGCAAAGCTGGCGGCAAGTGCGGAACAAGCTGTTGAACATGCCGATATTATTATCACCATGCTCTCAGATGGGGTGGCAACAAAGGCGCTCTTATTTGATGAGGGCGTGGCCGCATCACTAAAAGACGGCGCACTTGTTATTGATATGAGTTCAAGCAAAGCAAGTGAGGCCAAAGACCATGCGATGCGCCTTGCGAAGCGCGGTATTGGCTATCTTGATGCGCCTGTATCTGGTGGCACCAAAGGGGCAGAGGATGCTAGCTTAGCGATCATGGTTGGTGGTGAGACACCGCATTTTGATATGGCACACCCTATCTTGCAAGAGATGGGACGTGCGACCCATGTAGGTGGGCATGGCGCTGGTCAGATGGCTAAACTTGCCAATCAAGCCATTGTCGGGGTGAGTATCGGCATTGTTGCAGAAGCCATGTTATTTTTAGAAAGAGGCGGGGCAGACCCTGCGGCAGTTCGTGAGGCTTTGCGCGGCGGTTTTGCTGATTCAACCATCTTGCAACAGCATGGTGCGCGCATGACAACAGGGAATTTTGTCCCAGGCGGTACAGCGCGCACGCAAGAAAAAGATATGGCAAATGTGCTTTATGAGGCAGAAAAATTAGGCCTAGAACTGCCCTTAACCCAAATATTACGTGACAGATATGCCACCTTGATCACAGAGCTTGATGGTGGTGACAAGGATCACTCAGCGCTTTATTTGGAATTGCTTGCGCGCAATCAATAGCACCACATCATATTCGCTAGCCTTGTCTTAAGCAGCTTGTTGAAGCAGGGCGTTGCAATGCGCATAAGATAGCGGTCGCGTCTTTTGTGCCTCATCTGGGGCATAGGCATATTCACCTGGCGTGAAATAACATTGAATGCCAGCCTTTTGTGCTGCGCCAACATTGGCTTCACTATCCTCAATTGCCACAACATCTTTTGCCTCAAGCGCTAGCCTCTCAAGCGCAAAACGATAAATATCGGCATGCGGCTTTGCTTTTGAAACAGCATTCATATCAGTGATGAGGGCAAATTTGGTAAAATCGATTTCATGCGATAAGGCCTTCATGACGGCGCTTAAAGTCTGTGTTGTGGTTGTGGTGATAAAGCCAAGGGCAATCTTTTGTTTGTGACATTCATCAATAAGCGCCAATATGCCATCGCGCGCTGTAACCTGACCTTGGATAGCGGCTTCATAAAGCGCTTGTTTGCGTTGGTGAATGGCCTGTGCAGTGGTGGTATCAATGCCAAGATTCACAAGCCGTGCAAGGCCGCCTGGCGTGCGGATCATCTCACAATAATTTGCCACGTTCCAATAAAGGCCCGTTTCATGCTCTGCTAATGCTTGATTAAAGCATTGGCGCTGGATTTCTGATGTTTCTGTTAAGGCACCGATTGACCCGATAAGAATCGCTTTCATGACCATACTCCTTGCCGATATATCAATAATGCCCCTATACGAGCCTGTTGGTATGACTAGTTCATTATGCTGATGCGATTTTGCCGCAATGCTATATCGACATAGAGGGATATTTCCCGCTACAATTAGCCTCTACCAAAGGGGGAGCCAATGCGTTTTGGAATTTTGGGCGATGCAAAGATTGCACGCAATTGCTTGAGGCCAGCGATCTTATCAGCTGGTCATCAGATCACAACCATTGGCCGGCGAGACCCGTCTAAAGGGGCAGACCCTATATGGGGCGATGTTGCGGTTAAGACATATGATGGGTTATTGGCAGATGATACTGTAGATGCGGTTTATATTGCTTTGCCAAATCATCTTCACGTGCCCTACGCCATTAAGGCACTAGAGGCTGGTAAGCCTGTGATTTGCGAAAAGCCTGTTGCGCTAAATTTAGAAGAGCTTGCCCGTTTGGAAGAGGCTGCACAGCGGTCAGGCTGCTATCTTTATGATGGCTATATGGTGCGCTATCATCCGCAATGGGAGTGGCTGCAGGGCTGTGATGTGGGGTCTCGTCAGGCCATACATGCGCATTTCTCCTATCCGCCACATAGCGCAGATAACATCCGCAGTAAGCCAGAATGGGGCGGTGGTCCGATTTGGGATATTGGCTGCTATTGCTTGCTCTCAGGCTTGATGCTGTTTGATGGCACGCCTGAATTACTGTCATTCACCAAACATAAATTGCCAAATCAGCCTGTCGAGCATTTGGCAAGTGCCATTGTGTCTTTCTCACATGACGCCTCAGATGAGGCGCAAATTTTGACCTTCACCTGTTCAGGTGGCATAGGCTTGGCACAATCGTTACAGCTTGTTGGCACGCATGGCTGGGCAAGGCTTGAGGTGCCATTTAATCCACCACAAGAGGCCACAGCCTATTTTGCGCGTGCAGATGATGGCAGAAAAGACCTGCTAGGGGCAGGTGAGATGGTGACATTTGCCGCTTGTGATCAGTATGAATTAATGGTCAAAGATTTTGTGCAAGCTGTCGAGGATGGCCGGAAAACAGACCTGTCTTATTCTAGGCATATCACGAAAATTCTATCCACTATGGTCGAAGGGGGCTAGGGCTTATGTATCTGGGGCTTGATATTGGCACATCGTCTGTCAAAGCATTGCTGATTGATGCGAATTTTGTGCCAATTGCAACAGCTAGCGCACCCCTATCGGTAGAACGCCCGCAAGAAGGGGCCTCAGAACAAGACCCGCGCGCATGGTGTGAGGCAATCGATAAGCTTATGCAAGAGATAGGGGCAATGGCACCAGAGGCTCTGCAACAGATTGTGTCTATTGGCTTGTCTGGACAGATGCATGGCATGGTAGCACTTGATGATAAGTGCGATATTTTGCGCCCTGCCATTTTATGGAATGATGTCAGGTGCGGGGAACAAGCAGAGGCGCTTGATAGACAAGTCCCACAATTTCGTGCCATTGGCGGCAATGCGGTGATGGCTGGTTTTACCGCACCAAAGGCCGTGTGGTGCGCGGCAAATGAGCCTGAGATTTTTGCCAAAATTGATAAGATATTATTGCCCAAAGATTATGTGCGCTATTGGCTATCTGGAGAGATGATCAGTGATTTATCTGATTCAAGTGGCACCTTATGGCTTGATGTTGGCAAGCGTGATTATAGCACAGATTTGCTGTCTGCTTGTGGCCTTAGACGTGATCAAGTGCCAGAGCTTGCAGAAGGCTCAGCACCGGCAGGCCGCTTAAAAGAGGCGCTGGCACATAAATGGGGCATTGCAGGCAGGCCTGTTATCGCAGGGGCAGGGGATAATGCGGCGGCCGCTTGTGGGCTTGGTGTCGTATCACCTGGTGATGGCTTTGTCTCGCTTGGCACCTCAGGTGTTGTATTTATGGTCACAGATGCCTTTGCCCCTGCGGCACAAAGTGGCGCCCATGCCTTTTGTCATGCTTTGCCAAATTTGTGGCATCAGATGGGCGTTATTTTATCTGCAACAGATTCTCTTAATTGGCTTAAGGATATCACGGCCCGCCCTATCTCAGAATTGGCACAATTGGCAAAGACTGTTGAGAGTGGGGCGCAGAATTGTTATTTCCACCCCTATTTATCTGGCGAGCGCACGCCGCATAATGATGCCAACGCCAAAGGCGGCTTTATCGGCCTTGGGCGCACTCATGGTGTGGCGGAAATGGCTTATGCCGTTCTTGAAGGGGTGGCATTTGCACTTGGTGATTGTGTTGATGTGCTAGCACAAGCGGGAAATACGCCTGAGAGGCTTATCGCAACAGGCGGGGGTGCGCAAAATAGCCAATGGTTACAGATGATAGCAGATGTCACAAATTGCGCCATTATCCTGCCAGCAGATGGCGATTATGGTGCGGCTTTGGGGGCGGCACGATTGGGGGCTATCGCCTCTGGCACAGCAGGCAATGAGATATTAACAAAGCCTGAGCATAAGGCGATTTTCACCCCAGATAAGGCGCGTCATGCGCACCTGCATGAACGCCGCCTGATGTGGCAAAAGCTGTATGAAGGCATAAAGGCTGTACA